>NZ_JBITGG010000004.1:0-138627 GCF_044456765.1 Micromonospora sp. NPDC050784
GGGGGGGGCCTGTTGGGGGGGGCGGCCCGGCCCCTTGTGGGGGGGCGGATTTTTTGGGGGGGGGGGGGGTTTTGGGGGGGGGGGGGGGGCCCCCCCCCCCCCCCCCCCCCGACTTCGCTGAGATCGTGTTGATCAAGCGCAAACGTTGACCGGGGGCCGCCGGAGCGGCCCCCGGTCGGGGTCAGCCGCCGTTGATGACGAACTGCGAGCCCGGCTGGATGACGATGTTGCCGTCGGCCGAGTTCGTGATGGTCACGTTGGTCAGGTTGGCGTTGCCGCGTGCGCCGCTCATCGCGAGGATGCCGGCACCGTTGACGGACCTGTCGATCCGCACGTTGGTGATGGCGACGTTCGGCATGTTGCCGCCACCGTTCTTGAACTGGATGCCGTCGTACGTCGAGTCGATGATGTCGGTGTCGCGGATCGTGACGCCGACGATGTCCCTGGTGGCCGGGAAGAGGGTGATGGCACCGAACTCCTGGTCCTCGTTCCAGAAGGCGCCGCCGGTGCGGTAGAGCCCGTTGTTGGCGATCAACGTCGTGCCGGAGAACGGCAGCGGGTCGTGGTCGGTCGCCAGCATGATGCCCGGGTAGTTGGCGGTGTCGTAGATCAGGTTGTTCTCGATCGAGTTGTCGTAGCCGCCGTAGATGGCGATGCCGTTGGCCCGCCAGGGCAGCTGGATGGTGTTGTTGACGAAGTGGTTGTCGTGGGCGATGTCGATGTTGCGGTCCTTGACGTACGGGTTGGCCCAGACGGCGAGCGCATCGTCACCGGTGGTGCGGAAGGACGAGTTGAACACCCGCGAGTTGCGCGTGCCGTTGCTGAAGTTGATGCCGTCGGCGTAGGTGTTGCGGATCCGCATGCCGGTGAACTCCAGCCCGTCGGCCGGCCCCCACAGTTCGGGGATGTTGTCGTAGTCGCGGCCGACCCACACGCCCACGTTGGCGTGCTCGATCCAGACGTTGCTGATCTTCGTGCCGGTGCCGAACCGACCGTTCAGACCGACGCCGCCCTCGGCGTTGCCGTCACCGCCGCGGATCCGGCCAGAGCCGAAGATGGCGATGTCGGAGATCTGGGTGTTCTTGTCGATGTCGAAGCCGAAGTTGCCCTCGTGGGGGTGGTTGATGCCGCCCACCACGTTCTGCGGCTCGGTCAGCGTGTAGAGCTGCGAGTGCCACATGCCGGCGCCCCGGATGGTGACGTTGCTGATCCCGACCTGGTTGTGCGTACCCCGGTTCAGCGGGTCGTCGGTCAGGATCTTCTGCTCCTGCCGCCACTGCCCGGCGGGGATCCAGACGCAGCTGATGACGCCGTTCTGGTCGTCGGTCACCGCCCGCTGGATGGCGGCGGTGTCGTCGAGCCCGTCGTTCGGGACCGCGCCGTACGAGGTGATCGAGGTGCAACCGGCCGGCTGGCTCGCCGCCGGGGCCACCTGCTCCAAGTCGATCATGTCGATGACGTAGAAGGAGGCGGTGTCACCCGAGTCGCGCTGCAACTTGAACCGGGTGCCGGCCGGGTACGACTGCGCCAGCAGCGCGTTCGACTCGTCGAAGAGCCGTCGGGCGTCGGCCTGCGGGGTGTTGGTCAGCGCCTCCGGCCCGTCGGTGTTGCCGTAGAGCCAGCTGTGCTTCGACGACAGGGTCAACTTCCGGGAGAAGACGTCGTTGACGTAGAGGCTGATGGTCGCCTCGATGCCGCCGCCACCCGGCGCGTCCGGGATGGAGTTGCGGACCACGATGGAGTTGGCCTGGTTGGCCGAGGTGAACTCGACGAACTGGCCGGTGCTGGCGAGCCGTACCGACTTACGACCGGAGGACTCGCTGGCGAAGTTGGTGTGCCCGAAGGTGCGCAGCGGGTCGGCCTCCAGCAGCGTGCCCTGGTAACGGCCGGCCTCCGCCTCGTAGGAGACGTACGGAACGGCAGCCCCACGGCCGACCACGATCGACTGGCTGAACGCGTTGTTGGTCTCGTTGGTCTCGGTGACCACGTTTGTGGCGTCGGCGGTGGCGGTGATGGTGGCGCCACCGCTGGTGGCGGTCCAGCTACCGGTGACGGCCACGTTGACCGTCGCGCCGGCGGCGATCGAGGCGGTGTTGGTGTTGAGCGTGGTGCTGCCCGCCACCAGCCGGGTGACAGTGGTCGCGCCGGTCGCGGTGGTGCCGCGGTTGCGGACCGCCACGGTGAAGGTGACGGACGCCCCGACGGCCGGGTTCGGCGGGTTCGAGGCGATGCTGAGCACCTCGAGGTCGGGGCCCGGGGCCTGCGCCACCACCAGCGGCGACGCGGCCGTGAAGCTGTTGTTGCCGTTGTTCTGTTCGACGATCGTGTTCGCCGGGTCCACCACGGCCGACACGGCGTAGCTGCCCATCGGCCGGGTACCGGCGTTGAACGACACCGTGGTCGAGGCGCCCGCGGCGAGCGCGCCCACCGAGGCGCTGCCGACGACCGCGCCGGCCAGGCTGAAGTTCACCGTGGTCGCACCGGCGGACGCCGAGCCGATGTTCTGCACCACGGCCGAGAGCGTGACCGGGGAGACCTCGCTGGGCGACGTGGGCGACCAGGTCACCGAGCTGACGACCAGGTCCGGGTTGGGTGCCGGCGTACCGCACACCTCAAGCTCGGCGACCTGGCCGGACGGGGCACCGGTGTTGCCGGTGAACCGCAACTGCACGTCCGCAGTGGTCGCGCTGACCGGGATGGTCACCAGGTTGGTGCCCTGGACGAACTGGTAGGCCGCCGCCGACACCAGGCTGGTGTACGAGGACGACGCCTGGTCGCGGCCGAGGACCTGGATGGTCTGGGTACGGGTGCCCCAGGCCGGGTCCGGGTTGAGCTTCACGGTGACACCGGAGATGGAGTGGTTCGCGCCCAGCACCACGGTCAGGTTCTGCGGGTAGCTCGCCGCGCCCTCCCAGTAGGTGGTGAGCTGCCCGTCGTTCGCCTTGTCCGGGGTGAAGCTGAAGGTGGAGCCGCTGGCGGTCACGCTCTTGCCCTGCGCCACGTTGGTGCAGGCCGGCGGGTTGCTGCCGGTCCGGGTGACGGTGTTGCTGTTGCCCGAGAGGTTGCCGGCGCCGTCGCGGGCGCGCACATAGTACGAGACGGTCGCCGTCGCCGGTTGGGTGTCCTGATAGGTGAGGACGGTGCCCAGCGTCGCGATCAGGCTGCCGCCCCGGTAGACGTTGTAGCCGGCGAGCCCGCTGCCACCGGAGTCCGTGGAGGCCCCCCAGTTGAGCGTGATCGTGCTGCCCGACGTGCTGTGCGACAGCGTCCCCGGGACGCTCGGCGCGGTGGTGTCACCACTGCCGGTCCGGGTCACCGTGTTGCTGTTGCCGGAGAGGTTGCCCGCGGCGTCGCGCGCCCGGACGTAGTACGACACGGTCGCCGTGGCCGGCTGGGTGTCGTTGAAGGTGGTCACGTCGCCGACGGACTGGAGGAACGCGCCGTTGCGGTAGACGTCGTAGCCGGCGATGCCGCTGCCGCCCGCGTTGTCGGTCGACGCGACCCAGTTGAGGCTGATGGTGGTGCCCGACTGGGTGTACGAGAGGTTGCCCGGAACGCTCGGCGCGGTGGTGTCCGGGGTGGTGCCGCCGCTGCCGTACACCTCCAGCTCGGAGAGCTGCCCGGCCGGCCAACCGCTGTTGGCGGTGATGGTGATCCGGACGTAGCGGGTGGAGGTCGAGCTGAAGTTGATCGTGACGGTGTTGCCGCTCGCCGGGTTGAAGGTGTACGTCTGCGACCCGACCAGGTCGGTGAAGGACGAACCGTTGGCGCTGCCCCGCACGCTCAGCGTCTGCGTCCGGGTCCCCCAACCGGAGGTGGGCAGCTTCAGCACGACCTGGTTGACGCTCTGCGACGAGCCGAGGTCGACCTGCACCCACTGCGGGAACGCGTTGTTGAGGCTCTCCCAGTAGCTGCCCGCGTTGCCGTCGACGACCTTCGACGAGTCGTAGACGTCGGCGTGGCCACTCTCCTGGGTGGGACGGCCCTGGGCGAGGTTGGTGGCCGCTGCGGCGAAGCCGGCGCTCGGCGCGGCGGCCGGGGCGGTCGGGCGGGCGGCAGCGGCCGGGTTCGCGACGGCGGTCGCCCCGGCCGTGGCGATCAGCGCGGCGGCGGCCGTGGCCGCCACCATCCTGAACAGATTCGTTCGTCTCATCACTGTCCTTGTCGTCGGGGGACGGATGCCGCGGTGGCTGTGACCACGGGGTGGGGGTGCGGCGGTGCAGCGCCGGCCCGATGCGCGAGGGCCGGTGTGGAGAGAGACGGGTGGTACGGGCGGCGCGGGGGCACCGCTCGTCCCGGGAAACACCAGATGGGTACGACCATCAACGGACCTCCCCAGGAGGCCCGCTGAATCTTCCGAGAGCATGCACAGAACCGTGCATGCCTTTGTCAAAATCTTGCGCGACTTTGGCCAAAGGTTACTGACGTGCTACCGGAGCGTCAACACTTCGACCACCGTGACTATTGACGGACATGTCTGCCCTGATGGCCTCCGTCGGCGCTGACCTGCCCACAATTTCGGGGAAGGTGCCGCCTCCCGACCACTGGAGGCCACACCTTCCCCGAAGTTGCGCGGATCTTGCGTCAGGTCGTGCGGTAACGATCAGGCATCTGGCGCCGTCAGCACGAACGTCTCCAGCAGTTCCCCGCCGTACCAGTCGGTGCGCTGGCCCACATGGGTCATGCCCAGCCTCCGCGCGACCGCCATCGACGGCTCGTTGTCCGGCGACACAACCGCGTAGATCTCCCGGGTGCCGGCGGCGAACTCCCGGGCTACCGCCGCGCGGGCCGCCTCGGTGGCGTAGCCGTGACCCCACGCGTCCGGGTGCAGGTGCCAGCCCACCTCGATGTCGTCGGTCCGGCGCGACTCGTCGCGCCCCGGCAACGGCTTGAGCAACAGGGTGCCCACCACCTGACCCCTCTCGCGTACCTCGATCGCCCAGGTGCCGTACCGGCCGCCGTCGGCGGCGTGCCGCTCCTGCCAGATCCGCAGCCGCTCGACGGCCTGGGCCGGGGTGGTCATTGGCAGACCCGACGCCACGCCCAGATATCGGCTGATCTCGGGACGCGAGTAGATGTCGTAGATCCGGGCCAGGTCGGCCGGATCGTCGGTCCAGTCGCGCAGGATCAGGCGTTCGGTGGTGAGAACAGTCATGACCGGCGATCTTAAGGAGTGACGGCCCCGACGACAGGGAAGGAGGACCCGATGGGCAACGGATGGCAGCGCGCGAAACGGATCAGCAGTGCCGCGTTCCGTCCGGTGCGCGGACGGGACCTGTCGCTGCACGCCGCCGCGATCACCTTCTACGGGGCGATCGCCGTGGTGCCGGTCGCGCTGCTGGCGATCTGGCTCACCGCACTGGTGGCCGGGGCCGACCGGGTACGCCGGCTCACCTCGTACGCCGTGGAGGCCCTGCCCACCGCGATCGGCGCGCCCCGGGCGGTGGAGGCGCTGGTCGACGCCGGGGTGGGGTTGACCCCGCTGCTGGCGCTGGCCTCCCTGCTGCCCGCCTCGCTGTACGGCGAGGGACTGCGCCGGGCGTTCGTCTCGGTGGCCGCACCCCGCTCCGACGAGCACCTGGTCGGCTGGCGGGGCCGGCTCCTGCTGCTGCCACTGCTCGCGCCGGCCCCCGCGCTGCTGCTGTCGATCCTGCTGGCGCTCCCGCTCACCACCCGCCTCGTACGCCAGGGCGGCTGGCTCGGTGCGCTCGGCGTGGTGCTGTCGTTCCTGGCGGTCTGGCTGGTGCTCACGCCGGTGCTGGTCTGGGTGTTCCGGGTGGTCGGACCGGCCTCACCGGACTGGCTCTCCACCCTCGGGATCGGGTCGTTCACCGCGGCGAACCTCTCCGGCTTCCTGCACGGCTTCGTGCTCTTCGCCTCGCTCCCGCTGGACCTGGGAGTGCCCTTCGGCGGCTTCGACGACATCGGCGCCGGCGTGGCCGTACTCCTCTGGCTCTACCTGTTCCACGTGATCGTCCTGGCTGGCTACTCGGCCACCCTGGCCCTCTCCCGCTGGCGCGCCCAAACCACCCCCACCCCCACCCCCACCCCATCCCCCTAGCCAGTTGATCATGAAGTTGTTGCCACCCGCCCCGGCGTGTCGTGGCAATAACTTCATGATCACCGCGGGGTGGGGCGGGGGTGGGAGGGGGTGGGATGGTGGGCGGAAGGGGTGACCGGTTCGGCGGGGCGGACTAGGCTGCCGCGGCATGAGCAGTGAGATTCCGGCCCGCGCCGACGTCGTGATCGTCGGTGCCGGGCACAACGGTCTGGTCTCCGCGGTCCTGCTGGCCCGGGCCGGCCTGGACGTCCTCGTGTTGGAGGCCGCCGACGTGATCGGCGGCGCGACCCGCACCGAGAACCCGTTCCCGAAGGTGCCGGGGCTGCGCCACTCCACCGGCTCGTACCTGCTCGGGCTGATGCCCCCGGAGCTGCTCGCCACGCTCGACGTACGGATCCCGGTGCTGCGCCGCGACCCGCACTACTTCCTCCCCACCCCGGGTGGCCTCGGCTCGCCGTACCTGCTCTTCGGCAGTGACACCGCCGCCACCCGGGCGCAGCTCACCGAGTTCTTCTCCCCCGCCGACGTGGCCGCCGACGATGCCATGCAGGCCGAGCTGGCCGCGCTGCGCGAAGACCTCGCCCCGGCCTGGTTGGCCGAGCCGCTGAGCGTCCACGAGACCGCCGAGCGGCACGTCCGCCCGGCGCTGCGCCAGGTCTTCGTCGACCTCGTGCAGGGCTCCGTCGCCGACTACCTGGCCCGGTTCGAGTTCCGCTCCGAGCTGCTGGTCAGCATGTACGCGGTCACCGACGGCCTGTCCGGGCTCAACGCCGGCCCGGACGACCCCGGCACCGGCCACAACTTCCTCGTGCACAACATGTGCCGGCTGCCCGGCTCCGGTGGCACCTGGATGATCGCCGAGGGCGGCATGGGCACCGTCTCGCGCACGTTCGCCGAGGCCGCGCGCGCCGCCGGGGCGACGATCCGGACCGGTACGCCGGTGCACGCGGTGACCCTGGACGGCGGCGCGGCGAGCGGAGTCGTGTTGGCCGACGGTCGGGAGGTCGCCGCCCGGGTGGTGCTCGGCGCGTGTGACCCGTACCGGTTGATGGACCTGTTGCCCGACGGCGCGCTGCCGGCGCGGCTCGGCGAACGGATGGCGGCGGTCCGCCGGCCCGGCACCACGCTCAAGCTCAACCTGGCGCTCACCGGGCTGCCCCGGTTCTCCTGCCTGCCGGACGGTACGCCGAGCCCGTTCGGCTCGACCATCCACCTGCTGCCCGGGTCGGCGTCGCTGGTCGGCGGGGCCGCGGCCTCGCCGATGACCGCGCTGCGCGCGATGTGGGCGGACGTGCAGGCCGGGCTACTGCCGGCGGAGCCCACCATCGAGTGGTACCTGCACACCACCGTCGACCCGTCGCTCTCCGACGCCGCCGGGCACCACTCGTCGGCGCTCTTCGTCCAGTCCGTCCCCTACCAGCTGGCCGGCACCACCTGGGAGGCGGAGCTGCCCGGCTACGTCGACCGGCTGATCGGGATCGTCGAGCGGTACGCCCCCGGCACCGCCGACCTGATCGCCGACGCGGTGCCCCTGCCGCCGCCCGGGATCGAGGAGCACTTCGGGATCACCGGCGGGCACATCCACCACGTGGACAACACCGTCTCGTTCACCGACCGGATGCCCTACGCCACAGGCGTCGACGGCGTGTACGCCGGCAGCGCCGGCTGTCACCCGGCCGGCAGCGTCATCGGCGCCGCCGGCCACAACGCCGCCCGCCGGATCCTCACCGACCTAGGCCGCTGACCCCTCCTCGGCCGCGCCGGCGGACGGCCGGAGGTCACCCGGGCCTCCGATCAGGTAGAAGCCGACCAGCAGGAGGTACGCGCCGAGGCTGAGGATGGGGTTGACGAAGACGACGGCGAAGGCGACCAGGTAGAGCAGGGGCTTCAGCAGTGCCCGCCGGGCGATCGCCCGGGCCAGCCGGGGATCCAGGTCGGGGTGGAGCAGCCCGCGTCGGCGGGCCCACCACCAGGTCAGATTGACGAAGATCGCCTCACCGAGCACGGTGCCGACGTAGAGAGCGGCGGTCAGCCGCTGCTCGGTCGGGTTGCCGCGCAGATTGTCCGACAGCAGGTCGGCGGTGAACGGGATCGTGGCGATGAAGAGCAACACGAGCAGGTTGAGAACCAGGAGCATCTGGTCGACCCGGACCACGTACCGCCAGAGGTTGTGATGAGTGAGCCACACCTGGCCGGCGATCGCGAAAGTGATCACGTACGCCAGGTAGGACGGCCAGGCGTGGGCCAGGGCGTCCGGAAGCTCTCGTCCGCTCTCCCGGGCCGGACCGGTCTGGAGCAGCTCGACGGCCATCACCGTCAGCACGACCGCGAAGACCCCGTCGCTGAACGTCTCCACCCGGGCAGCGTCCCGGGTCTTCTCCCGGCCGCGCCCGTACCGGTACTCGCTCTCCCGCGCGTCCGCCCCCGCCACTACCCGCCCCCATGCCCGGTTGCTGCCGGTCTACGGCTTGCGCCACACCACTGCATCGTGGCGTACGCGGGGACGGCGTGAACCCGGAACCGGTGCGGCCGGGGCACGACGTCGCGCGCCCCGGCCACCGGGGTCAGATCACGGCCTCGCCGGCCGGGGCGGGGGTCTCCGCGTCCACGCGGTGCGCGCGGACCTTGTGGCCCACGCTGGTGAGGCAGCGACCGCTGGGCAGGTCGAAGCGCCAGCCGTGCAGCTGGCAGGTGAGCTGGTCACCGTCGACGATGCCGAAGCGGGTCAGGTCCGCCTTCAGGTGCGGGCAGCGCCGCTGCACCACCCAGTCGCCCAGCGTGATGTCCTCGGCGTCGGTGCTGCGTTCGTGCTCGTCGTACCAGCCCTCGGCGTACTGGAGCCGCTCCTCGGAGAGGCACTTGAAGAACGCGTAGACGAACTCGTTGTACTGGCCGATCCGGGCCGCCGAGAACCGGCAGGACAGGAAGAGCGAGTTGACCCAGTCCACCTCGTCGATGAAGAGCAGGTGCTCGATCAGCGACCGCTCGGTCCGGAACCGGTAGCGCACCTTCTCGTCCGCGTACGGCCGGACCTCCTTGCCGGGGAAGTCCACCACGATCGACTCGACGCTCTCGCCGTCATAGCCCACCAGGTCGAAACGGACCGGGCCGCCGACCCCCTTGGCCAGGTAGATCGACTCGTCGAGCAGCGGCTCGATCCGGCGCTTCATCTCGCCGAGCACGTCCACCTCGGGGTGCCGCCAGGACGCCTTCTCCGCCTCGATGATCGGGCGCTTGCGCTCCCGCATCTCCTCCAGGTGCGCGACCTTGTTCGCGAAGAACTCCTGCACCGGCACCGGGTGGGTGGTGCTCGCGCCCTCGGTGGTGACCTCGGCGACGCTGCCCGGCAGCAGCACGATCCCGTTGGTGCCGCCGACCTTGGCGTACTCCGACAGGAAGACGGACTGGTCGGGGAAGATGTTGCCCTCGTCGCCGTGGATGTCGTTGAACTGCCACAGGGCGTCGTCGAGGAAGCACGGCGGGCCGGCGATCGGGAAGACGTGCGACGCCTTCAGGTCGTCGATGTACCGCCAGGTCCGGTCGAACTGCCGGTCACGCTTCTGCTTGCCGAACGCGGTCTTCGCCGCCTGCGGCAGCTCGTAGACCATCGGGTACCAGATCGCACCGGAGAACTGGAGCAGGTGCGCGTGCACGTGCCCCAGTTCGGCGAAGACGCTCAGGTCGGTGGGGCGGGCGTCGTTCTGGTTGAGCAGCCGCACACCCTCGTACTCGACCCAGAGCGAGGAGTCGCCGATCGGCCCGTCGGTCGGGCTGGTCAACGCCTGAATCATGATCTTCAGGCCGCCGGGCAGCTCCACCACCTGCTCGTTGGGCGCCTTCAGGAACTTGGTGAAGCCCAGCGCCCGGAACTCGTCCTCCATCTCCGAGGTCGGAAACTCGGGGAGCAGGACCGTGGCGTCCTTCGAGACGAACTCCCGCAGGTGCTTCGCGTCGAAGTGGTCCCGGTGCAGGTGGGAGACGTACAGGTAGTCGACCTGCCCCAGGCTCTCCCAGTCCAGCAGAGAATTGTCCGGGAACGGGAACCACGACGCGAAGTAGGCCGGATTGACCCACGGGTCGCACAGGATGCTGCCCGCGGCCGTGTCGATCCGCATGCTGGCGTGCCCGGTTCCGGTCACTCGCACCGCACAGTCCCCCTCAAACAGACAATCAGGTGTACGCCAAACGCTACCGGAGCGAGTCTGACCGCCGCCCCGCGACGCCGGTAGTGCCGTCCAGCCCAGGTGGGCCAGGGCCGACGGCCAGGAAACCCCCACCCCACCGCACCGCGTACGAGGCGTGCCAGACTAACCAAAGATCCGATCGCGAGGGAAGGACCGACAGTGGCAGGAAGCGAGCCGGTAACGTCGCCAGACCAGCACAAGCCCGGGCACCGCAAGGCCGGGCAGATCGGCGCCGTGCTGTCCGCACTGGCGCTGCTGGCGATGATCTGCGGCAACCACGAGGGCAGGGTCGAGGACATCTGGCTGATCGGCCTGGCCGCGCTGCTGCTGATCATCGTGATCGGCGACGTCGTGCTGCGCCGCAGCGGTCTGCGCTCCTGACCCGACCCACCGCCGGACGACCGGCCGAGAACGCCGAGGGCCCGCCCCCACCCGGGGGACGGGCCCTCGTCCGTACGCGTCCGGGTCAGCGCCCGAAGAGAATGTCCTGCACGTCCTTGAGCGCGGCGTCGACCTCGGCCTCGAAGTAGCCGCCGGGCACCAGGCCGAACCGGAGCGTGTCCAGGTCCTTCGGGTCGACCGGCATCGGGTTGCGGCGCTGCATGCCACCGAGCAGGGTGTCGAAGAACCGGTCCACCTGGTCGGGGTCGTACCCGCTGCCGAACCGGCGCACCTGGAAGCTGCGGCGGATCTGGTCGACCCGGTACAGGTCGCTCCCGGGCGGACCGGCCATCGGCGGGCCACCCATCGGGGGACCACCCATCGGCGGGCCACCCATCGGCGGGCCGGCCACCGCGGGCGGACCGGCCATCGGCGGACCACCCATGCCCTGCTGCGGCAGCGGAGGCGGACCGGCCGGACCACGGCGCATGTCGCGAAGGTCCCGCTCCGGCATCCGAATCTCGGCCGTCATGTCGGCGCGACCGTGCCGGCCGGCCTCGAAGCCGTCGAAACGCGGCTCCTCCGGCGGCGGCGGATACCCGCCGGGCGCGCGCTGGTCGTCGGGGCCGTACCCGCCGCGCTGGTCATCCGGGCCGTACCCACCGGGTGAGCGCTGGTCGTCGGGGGGGCCGTACCCACTGGGACCGGCGGGCAGGCCGCGCTGCGGCATGCCGGGGCCCATCGGGCCAGGGCCCATCGGGCCACCAGGACCCATCGGGGGGCCGGCCGGGCCACGCGGCGCGTCGTAACCACCACCACGGGGGGCGTCGTACCCACCGGCGAAGGCACCGGTCGGCTCGTCGTAGCGGCCATAGGGCGGACCGGCCTGCGCGGGCATCGGCCGGGGCGGCATCGGCTGCGGAACCATGCCCCGGTCGTCCCGCATCGGCGGACCCATCCGGTCCGGTGGGCCCATCCGGTCACCCATCCGGGGGTCGCCACCGCGCCCGGCGCTGTTGCGCTCCTCCAGCTCGGCCAGCTGCCGCTCGACCCGGTCCAGGTGCAGGTCGACCTGCCACTCGTCGTAGCCGTTGAAGCGGACCCGGAAGACGACGTCGTGAACCTCCTGGGAGGCCACCGGGGCGCCGACCTGTCGGCCGTCGAGCGTCGCCTCGACCCGGTCGAGGAAGGCATCCACCTCGTCGACCTTGTATCCCCGGCGGAGCGCCTTGCGCCGGAAACGCTGACCCTGACTCGCCACTATGTCTCCTGGTCTCGTTCGCCACGCCCGGTCACGCCGGTGCCTCTCCGGCGCGGTCGGTGTTGGTGTCGTTGTCCTCGGCGGCGGCGAGCTGGCCACACGCGCCGTCGATCTCGCGACCTCGGGTGTCCCGAACTGTGGTGGACACCCCGGCGTCGCGCAACCGCCGGACGAACTCCCGCTCGACCGGCTTCGGGCTCGCGTCCCAGCGGCTGCCCGGCGTCGGATTGAGCGGAATGAGGTTCACGTGGGCCAATTTGCCGGCCAGCAGCCGCCCGAGCAGGTCGGCTCGCCACGGCTGGTCGTTCACGTCCTTGATCATCGCGTACTCGATCGACACGCGACGGCCCGTCCGGGCGGCGTAGTCCCACGCTGCGTCCAGCACCTCGGCTACCTTCCAGCGCTGGTTTACCGGCACGAGTTCGTCGCGCAGATCATCATCGGGCGCGTGCAACGACAGCGCAAGGGTCACTGAGAGGTCTTCGCTGGCCAGTCGGTGGATGGCCGGAACCAGGCCGACCGTGGAAACGGTGATGTGCCGCTGGGACAGGCCGAGCCCCTCCGGAGCCGGGCTGACCAGCCGACGGATCGCCGCGATCACCCGGTTGTAGTTGGCCAGCGGCTCGCCCATGCCCATGAAGACGACCCGCGACAGCCTCGGCGGGGAGCCCGCGACCACGCCGGAGGCCGCCACCCCGGCCATGTACACCGCCTGGTCGACGATCTCCGCCGTCGACAGGTTGCGGGTCAGCCCGGCCTGGCCGGTCGCGCAGAACGGACAGGCCATGCCACAACCCGCCTGGCTGGAGATGCAGACGGTCACCCGGTCCGGGTACCCCATCAGCACGCTCTCCACCAGCGCACCGTCGTGCAGCCGCCAGAGCGCCTTGCGGGTCGCGCCGTCGTCGCAGGCCAACTCGCGCACCGGGTTGAGCAACGTCGGCAGCAACTGGTCGGCCAGCCGCTCCCGGGTCGCCGCCGGCAGATCGGTCATCTCCTGCGGGTCGCGGACCAACCGCCCGAAGTAGTGGTTGGAGATCTGCTTGGCGCGGAAGGCCGGCTCACCCAGCCCGGCGACCAACGCCTGGCGGCCGGCCAGATCCAGGTCAGCGAGGTGCTGAGGGGGCATGGAGGCCCGGCGCGCGGCGGGGGCGACCGAGATGGCGGGGATCAGGGGCAGGCTCGTCATGGCTGGTCCAGTGTGTCACGCCGTCGGCCGCGGGTGCCGGTCCGGAGGTGTCGAACGGGCCGCGACCGCCCGAGCCGGATGACCAGGTCGCCGTGATTCATACCTCAGCTCACCACCGGCACGAAGACCGCCAACAGCAGGTAGGCCGTCGGCACCGCGAACAGGATCGAGTCGAGTCGGTCCATCAGACCGCCGTGGCCGGGCAGCAGGTTGCTCATGTCCTTCACACCGAGATCCCGCTTGATCATCGACTCGGCCAGGTCGCCGAGGACCGCCGCGCAGGAGACGGCCACCCCGAACAGCGCACCCCACCAGGGCGCCACCTCGAACATCAGCCACAGCAGCAACGCGCTGCCCAGGGCCGCCGCGGTGACCGAGCCGGCAAAGCCCTCCCAGGACTTCTTCGGGCTGATCGACGGGGCCATCGGGTGACGGCCGAACGAGACGCCGGCCGCGTACCCACCGGTGTCGGAGAGAACCACCCCGATCAGCGTGGCCAGGATGCGCAGGCGCCCGTCGTCGGGGGCCGCCGCCAGCAGCGCCGCGAAACCGGCGAGGAACGGTACGTAGACGGCGATCAGGGTGGCCGCGGTGAGATCCCGCTGGAAGCCGGCCGGCCCGTCGCCCAACCGCCAGATCATGGTGCCCAGCACCGTGACCAGCAGCCCCAGGCTGAGCGCGTCCGGGCCGGCGAACCAGGCCAGACCCACCGTCAAGACGCCACCGGCGATCAGCGGCACCAGCGGCGGGTGCGCGCCGCTGCGTCGAACCGCGCGGGCCATCTCCCAGATGCCGATGGCGACCGCGGCGGCGATCACCGGCAGGAACGCCAACGGGTAGACGACCAGCGGCACCACGATCAGCGCGCCGAGGCCGAGCCCGACCCCGATCGCCGCGGGAAGGTTGCGCCCGGCCCGACCGCTGCCCACCTGCTGGGTGGCCGGTCGGTCGAGGCTGGCCCGACGGCGCCCCTTCGGCCGTCGACCGGTCGTCGGCGCCTCGTCCGGTGCCACCTCGGCCCGGACGGGCGCGAGCTGCTCGGTCGGGTACCCCGGGTCGTCGAGGCGGGCCGGACGGCTCGGCTCGTCGAAGCCCTCGCGGTCCGGGCCGTCGTAACGGGGCGGCCCGTCGCCCGCGGCGGGAGGCCGGTCCGGGTAGCGGTCACCGCGACCCCGGTCGTCGTACCGGTCGGGCTGGTTCCGGTCGTCCACGTGCCGGTCGCGGTCGTCGAAACGATCGTGCCGCTCGCGGTCGTCGAAGCGGTCGTCCGGGCGGACCGCGCGGCCACGCTCGTCGTACGGGTCCGCGGGGTACGGGTCGGCGTACGGCCGGGCGTGCGGGTCGGCGTACAGCTCAGGGCCGGCGGCCGGACGGCGGCTCCACTGGCCGGCCTCCAGCTCCTGCTCCGGCCAGGGCAGCGCCACCGGGCGCTCCGGCCGGTCCCAGCCGCGAGGCTCGCTGCCGTAGGGGTCGGGGTGGGACATCACGCACCGCGACGCGGCACGAGAACCACCACATGACGCAAGACCACAAGCATCCCCTACACGTGCGATGTTCCTCCGATTGACCGCCCCGACGGTCGGTCGATCCCCGGTGTTCACCACCCGGTGGCCGGGAATCCTGCCGAGCCTACTGCACACACCGGACCGGCACGGCGGACGAGGCACGCCGACGGACGCCACCCTCGCCGCCAGGCCGCCGGCCAGCGACGCACACCCATCCGGTACGGCAGACCGCAGGCGATCCGCAGCCGTCGATCCGACTCCTCCGGTGCGCGATCGAGTACTGACCGAACGCGCCCGACGTGGTCCGCTGGTGCCGCGCTGGCGCCAGCCCGCGCTCCGGAACGGGGAAGGGCACTCACATGTACAAGTTCGGTCTCGCGGTGTTGACGGTGGCCGCCATGGTCCTGGGAGCGGGGTCACCGGCCGCCGCCACCACGGCACGGACCAGGATCACCATCGACCGCCACACCAGCGAGCTGTTCCCGTTCGAGCCGCCGTACGCCGAGCCGCCGGGAGTGACGTACCCGGCGGCAGGGGTCACCGCCACCGCCCGGCACTGCCCAGCCGGCATCGTCCTCATGTCGGCCTCGCTGGTGCAGGACGGCCTGCCGACCCTCTGGGCCACCGCGGGACACGGCGCCGGCGAGATCCTCTGCGACGGCGGCACCGTCGAACTCGGGATGGCGTTCGCCCGGATCGCTCCGGCGCTGCACCCCGGCCGGGCCACCGCCCACTTCTCGCTGCGCGACTCGAACACCGGCGAGCAGTTCGCCGAGAGCACCAGGACCGTCTGGATCCCCTGCTGACCTATGGAACGAGGCCCGTTCCCGATGTCGGGAACGGGCCTCGGAGCGTGGGTCACACCTCGAGCAGCTCGGTTTCCTTGTGCTTCACCAGGTCGTCGATGCTGGCCACGTACCGCTGGGTCAGGTCGTCGAGTTCCTTCTCGGCGCGGCGGCCGTCGTCCTCGCCGGCCTCACCGTCCTTGACGATCCGGTCCAGCTCCTCCTTGCCACGGCGGCGGACGTTGCGGATCGCCACCTTGGCCTCCTCGCCCTTGTGCCGGGCCACCTTGATCATGTCGCGGCGGCGCTCCTCGGTCATCTGCGGGAGCAGGATGCGCAGCTGGTTGCCCTCGTTGTTCGGGTTCACCCCGAGGTCCGAGTCGCGGATCGCCTTCTCCATCGCGTTGATCTGCGAGTTGTCGTACGGCTTGATGATGGCCATCCGCGGCTCGGGAACCGCGATGGACGCCATCTGCGTCAGCGGCGTGGGCGTGCCGTAGTAGTCGATGATGACCTTCGAGAACATGGCGGCGTTGGCGCGACCGGTACGGATGGCGCCGAACTCCTCCTTGGCGTGCTCAACCGCACGCTCCATCTTCTCCTCGGCCTCGAGGAGGGTGTCGTCGATCACCGGTCTCCTCGCCTCCTTCTGTGCTCGTGGTGGGCTCTGCGGAAAGTCGTCAGACCGCTCGTGTCGTCGCCGTCGGCGGGACTCAGGCGGTGATCAGGGTGCCGATCTTGTCGCCACCCACCGCGCGGATGATGGTGTCGTCACCCTGCGCGCCGAAGACCAGCATCGGCAGGCCGTTCTCCATGCAGAGGCTGAACGCCGCCGCGTCGGCCACCCGCAGGTTGCGGCGCAGCGCCTCGGAGAAGGTGATCGAGTCGAGCTTGCTGGCGGTGGGGTCGATCCGCGGGTCGGCGGTGTAGACGCCGTCCACGCCGTTCTTGCTCATCAGCACCACGTCGGCCCGGATCTCCAGCGCCCGCTGGGCGGCCACCGTGTCCGTGGAGAAGTACGGCATCCCGGCGCCGGCGCCGAAGATGACCACGCGGCCCTTCTCCAGGTGCCGGATGGCCCGCAGCGGGATGTACGGCTCGGCGACCTGGGCCATCGTGATGGCGCTCTGCACCCGGGTCTCGATGCCCTCCTTCTCCAGGAAGTCCTGGAGCGCGAGGCAGTTCATCACGGTGCCGAGCATGCCCATGTAGTCGGCGCGGGCCCGGTCCATCCCACGCTTCTGCAGCTCCGCGCCGCGGAAGAAGTTGCCGCCGCCGACCACCACGGAGACCTGCACGCCGCGGCGGACCACGGTGGCGATCTGCCGGGCAATGGCCTGGACGACGTCCGGGTCGACGCCGATCGCGCCGCCGCCGAAGACCTCACCGGAGAGCTTCAGCACCACCCGGCGGGCACGCCCCGGCGGCGGTGCCGTCGGATCGTCCAGTTCCAGCGTCCGGTCACTCACAACCTGCGTCATCCGCCCCGCCCTTCCCCACGCGCACGCCCCGTGCGGCGCGTACCGCGAACCTGCCGCTGCCGACCCTATGTGACGAGGAGGCCGCGGTGCCTGTCACGTACACCGGCGGCCTCCTCGTTGATGTCTCCTGCCCACGGGCGCCAGCGGCGCCCGGTGACGGCTCAGGCCTGGCCGACCTCGAACCGCACGAAGCGGGTGACCTCGATGCCGGCCTCGGCCAGCAGCTGCTTCACCGACTTCTTGTTGTCAGAGACGGACGACTGCTCGATCAGGACGAAGTCCTTGAAGAAGGAGTTCACCCGACCCTCGATGATCTTCGGCAGAGCCGCCTCGGGCTTGTTCTCCTCGCGGGCGGTCTGCTCGGCGATGCGCCGCTCGGACTCGACGACCTCAGCCGGAACCTCGTCCCGGGTGAGGTACTTCGGCCGCATCGCGGCGATCTGCATCGCCACACCACGGGCGTCGGCGTCGCCGGCCTCGTCGGTCTTGCCGGTGTACGACACCAGCACGCCAACGGCCGGCGGCAGGTCCTGAGCCTTACGGTGCAGGTAGACAGCGGTGGTGCCCTCGACCCGGGCGAACCGGTTGAGCACCAGCTTCTCGCCGATCTTGGCGGACTGCTCCTGGATCAGGTCCGCGATGACCTTGCCGTCGAGCTCGGTGGCGAGCAGTTCCTCGGCGGAGTTCACGCCGGCGCGCTCACCGTGCTCGACCAGCTGCTGGCCCAGCGCGATGAACGACTCGGTCTTGGCGACGAAGTCGGTCTCGCAGTTGAGCTCGAGCAGCGCCTTGCCGGAGTGGGCAACCAGGCCGTTCGCGGCCGTACGGCCGGCCCGCTTGCCGACGTCCTTGGCGCCCTTGACGCGCAGGATCTCGACGGCCTTGTCGAAGTCGCCCTCGGCCTCGGTCAGCGCCTTCTTGCTGTCCATCATGCCGGCGCCGGTGAGGTCGCGGAGCTTCTTGACGTCCGCGGCGGTGATTTGGGACATGGCTCTCTCTTCGATGTTGAGACGGCGTGTGGATGGTCAGAGGTGCCGGTTACCCGGATCCGGGCGGATCGTGCCCGGCGTACCGTCGCTGCCCGCCGTTCGCGAAAACGGACGGCGGGGCAGCGACGGTGCGATCACTCCGCGGCGGCGGTCGCCGGCTGCTCGGTGGCGGCCTGCGCCGGCTGCTCCGGGGCGGCGGGCTGCTCGGCGGCGGCAGCGGCCGGCTGCTCGGCCGGGGCGGCCGTCTCGTCGGCCTTCTTCGGCTCGAGCAGCTCGCGCTCCCACTCGGTCAGCGGCTCGTCGCTCGCGACACCCTCGGGCTTCTCGTCGTTGCCCCGGCGACGGCCGGAACGCGCGATCAGGCCATCCGCGACGGCGGCCGCGACGACCTTGGTCAGCAGCTCGGCCGAGCGGATCGCGTCGTCGTTACCCGGGATCGGGAAGTCGACCTCGTCCGGGTCACAGTTGGTGTCCAGCACCGCGATCACCGGGATGCCCAGCTTGCGGGCCTCGTCGACGGCGATGTGCTCCTTCTTGGTGTCGACGATCCAGACCGCGGCGGGAAGCTTCTGCATGTCCCGCAGGCCACCGAGGGTGCGGGTCAGCTTGATCTTCTCGCGGGAGAGCTGCAGGGTCTCCTTCTTGGTGTAACCGGCGGCGGTGCCGCTGAGGTCACCCAGGCCCTCCAGCTCCTTCATCCGCTGGAGCCGCTTGTACACGGTCTGGAAGTTGGTCAGCATGCCACCGAGCCAGCGGTGGTTGACGTACGGCTGGCCGACCCGGGTCGCCTGCTCGGCAATCGCCTCCTGGGCCTGCTTCTTGGTGCCGACGAACAGGATGCTGCCACCCTCGGCGACGGTCCCACGCACGAACTCGTACGCCTTCTCGATGTACTCGAGGGTCTGGCGCAGGTCGATGATGTAGATGCCGTTGCGCTCGGTCATGATGAAGCGCTTCATCTTCGGGTTCCAGCGCCGGGTCTGGTGCCCGAAGTGGACACCGCTCTCCAGCAGCTGACGCATGGTCACGACGGCCATGGTTGGGGTACTCCTCAAGGTCCCTGGTTGTCACGCCCGGCCGGTGGCCGGGCGTCCTGGCGCCTGGTCGCCGACCCATGGTGGACCCGATCAAGATCGGGACCAGGGAGGCCGTCGCTCCACGACGATTCGTGAAGAGGGCGCGCGAGGTCGACCGCACGAGGCGGTCGCCAGTTGGCCAGTGTACGCCCCTCACCCGTTCAGCCGCCTCGGGGTGCGCGTGGCCTGCCGCTCCGCCTGTGCGACTTGCCGGGAGATCGCGCTACTTCATGGAAATAGTGGCCTTCGCGGCGCCGGAGGTCACTATTTCGTGGTTGTTGTCCGACTCATCAGCGGGCTTGCTTCCCGGATGTCCGAATCATCAGCGCGCACCAGCCGGCGGCGGGTCAGACCGCGACGGGCGATCTCGGGTCAAGCCGGGTCAGCCGGCGGCGAGCGCGGCGGCCACGAAGAGCACCAGGCCGACGGTCAGGTAGGCCGTCGGTGGGCGCAGCCAGCCCCGACCGTTGTCGGCGAGCGCCAGCCCTCCCGTTCGGAGCCCGTACAGCCCGGTCGCGAAGATCGGCAGTCCGGCGACCAGGGCGATGCCCACCACCACGTTCCCGGCGTCCACCGGGTCGCCGGTCACGCCCGCCAGCAACACCCGCAGCGCAGGCACCTCGAAGATCAACACCAGCAAAGCGAAGAGTACGGCCAGCACGGGTCGACGGGTCCGATAGACGCCGTCGGCGGCCGGCGGATACACGGGCGGCTCGCCTGCGGGCAGGTCGGGTCGAGGGCCGATCCCCGGCATCGGGCCGGTCGGCATCTCCAGCGGGTGCGGCATGTCGCCGCCGCCCCGGGCCGGCTCGATGATCGGGTAACCAGCGAGCGGAGCGGGACGAGCCTGGTCAGCGAGCACGCTGGCCGGCGCTGTCGATGTGCTGTCGCGGGACGTCTCCGGCGCCGCGCTGGTCACCGGAGTTCCCGCTGTGGTCGTCTCACGGGCGGCCCGGCGACCCGGCAGCTCACCGGAGGTCTCCGAGGGGTCCCGGTCCGCCCGCCGCGACCGGGTGGCCCGGTAACCGTCCAGCTCTGGCCGCCCGGCACCCAACGGGTCCACCGCACCGAAACGCCCCGAATCAGCCTCACTCGCCCCGAACCGACCGGTCTGATCGTCCAGAGCACCGAAGCGACCGGAGTCCGACTCGGGCGTACCGAAGCGACCCGGATCCACCGCACTCAACCGACCCGAATCCGACTCGGGCGTACCGAAGCGACCCGCGTCCACCACGCCCAGCCGACCCGAGTCCGACTCCGACGCACCGAAGCGACCCGCGTCCACCGCACTCATCCGACCCGAGTCCGACTCCGGCGTACCGCCGAAGCGGTTCGCGTCGACGGCGCTGAAGCGTCCCGAGTCCGGCTCGCGGCGGCGGCCGACGCCGGTGTCCTCGACGGAGCGGCCGTCTTCCACGCCACGCTGCTCGGGGATCTCGCCGTCCCGGTATCGCGGTTCGCCCGCGCCGCGCCACTCCGAATCGCCGTAACCGCGCCCCCGCTCGTCGGGGTACCAGCGCGACTCCTGATCTTCCGGAAAACTCCGTCGTCCGTCCACGTCAGGCACCGTATGCGACCGGCCACGCCCGCGCCATTTCAGCCCAGCCAACCGCGCCGCCGATCACCCAGATAGCGCACGGGGCATGAACCGCGCCGCGATGGGGCTGCCGCGCTCCGCACCTTGACCAGGTGATGAGAAGTAGGTGTCAGAGCCGCCGCCGACCTACTTTTCATCACCTGATCAGGGCAGCCCGCCTGGAGGGCGGCCTGCCCTGGAGTGCGGCCAGCCACGCTGCCGGCCTCGGTCGGAGGCTCACGCCCTAGCACAGCGCAAGCATGATCGTCCGACTGTCCACAGCCCACCCGTTATCCACAGTTGGGCTGCCGCCGGGTCGCGGCGATCGCCCTTCGGCGGGCACCGTGCCGGCCATGACGAAGCGGAACCAGGCGGTCGGCGCGTACGGCGAGCGGTGTGCGGCCCGGCACCTGACCGAGGCGGGGCTACGCCCGATCGCCCGAAACTGGCGCTGCCCGGCCGGGGAGATCGACATCATCGCGTGGGACGGGCCCGTGCTCGCCTTCTGCGAGGTCAAGACCCGCCGGGGTGAGGGCTTCGGCACCCCGGCCGAGGCGGTCGTGCCGGCCAAGGCCCGCCGGCTGCGAGGGCTCGCCGCGCGGTGGCTGACCGAGACCGGTACGACCGCCGAGGAGGTGCGTTTCGACGTGCTGTCGGTGCGGCTGCCCGACGCCGGTCCGGCGCAGGTCGACCACCTCAAGGGCGCGTTCTGACATGCGCACCCGAAGGATCGGTGGCGCGCGGTGAGCTACGCGAAGGTGCTCTGCGTGGGGCTGGTCGGGGTGACCGGCCACCTCGTCGAGGTGGAGGCTGACCTGGCCGCCGGGCTGCCTGCGGTGGTGATCTCCGGTCTGCCGGACACCGCCCTGCACGAGGCCCGCGACCGGGTCCGCGCCGCCGTGGTCAACTCCGGCCAGCGCTGGCCCAACCGACGGATCACCCTCAACCTGCTGCCCGCCACGCTGCCGAAGTTCGGTTCGGCCTTCGATCTGGCCATCGCCGCAGCGCTGCTGGGCGGCTCGGGTGAGCTGCCGCTGCTCCCCCTGGAGGGCGTGGTGGTGCTCGGCGAGTTGGGGCTCGACGGGACGGTCCGGCCGGTGCGCGGCGTACTCCCGATGGTCGCCGCCGCAGCCCAGGCCGGTGTCGCGCGGGTGATCGTCCCGGTCGGCAACGCCGCCGAGGCCGCCGTCATCCCCGGGGTACGGGTGCGAGCGGTGGACACCCTGCACCGGCTGGTCGCCTTCGTGCGCGACGGGACCCCGCTGATCGAGCCACCGGCAGACATCCCGACACCGCCGGTCGGTGGGCCGGATCTCGCCGACGTCGCCGGGCAGCAGATGGGTCGGCGCGCCCTGGAGGTCGCCGCGGCCGGCGGGCACCACGTGGCACTGCTCGGCCCCCCGGGCGCCGGCAAGACAATGCTCGCCGAACGACTGCCGTCGATCCTGCCCGAGTTGGACGACGACGCGGCGCTGGAGGTCACCGCGCTGCACTCGGTTGCCGGGCTGCTGCCGCCGGGCGGTCGGTTGCTGCGTCGCCCGCCGTTCCAGGCGCCGCACCACACCGCGACCGTGCCGTCGCTGGTGGGCGGCGGTTCGGGGCTGGCCCGACCCGGGGCGGTGTCGCTGGCGCATCGCGGAGTGCTCTTCCTCGATGAGGCTCCCGAATTCAGCAAGGGCGCGCTGGAGGCCCTGCGGCAGCCGCTGGAGCACGGCCACATCCAGCTGAGCCGCAGCGGGGGCGGCACCGTGTACCCGGCCCGCACCCAGTTGGTGCTGGCGGCCAACCCGTGTCCGTGCGCGAAACCGGCCGGCGACGCGCACTGCGAGTGTTCGCCGCTGGTCCGCCGCCGCTACCTGGGAAGGCTCTCCGGGCCGCTGCTGGACCGGATCGACGTCCAGGTGCGGCTGATGCCGGTGCGGGCGGCTGAGTTGATGGCGACCGACGGTGACCTCGAGCCTTCGGCGACGGTCGCCGCCCGGGTGGCGGCGGCCCGGCAGGCGGCGGCTGCTCGCTGGGCCGACCTTGGCCGGCGACTCAACGCCGAGGTGGAAGGTCCGCACCTGCGCCGGCCGCCGTGGCGGCTGCCGGCCCGGGTCACCGTCGAGCTACGTGGCCGGCTCGACTCCGGCTCGCTGTCGGCGCGCGGCTTCGACCGGGTGATCCGGATGGCCTGGACCATCGCTGATCTCGACGGTCGCGACCGGCCGGACCGGGACGACGTCCGGGAAGCGCTTCAACTACGGACGGGGGAGGCGACGTGAGCGCCGAGGATGAACGCAGGCTGGCCCGGGTCGCCCTGACCTGGCTGGCGGAGCCGGGCACGCGCACGGTGCACCATCTGGTCGAACGGCACGGCCCGGTGGCGACCCTGGATCTGCTGCTCGACGGCGGCAGCCCGGACGGCTGGCTGCACACCACGGTCGCCGCACGCTCGGCGTCCGGCGACGCGCGGGCGGTGGCCGCGGAGGCCCTGGAGCGGGCGGAACGACTGGGTGCCCGGCTGGTCACGCCGGACGACGAGGAATGGCCGGCCCAGGTCGCCAGCCTGGCCACGTTGCGGCTGCCGGACGTCAGCCGCCGGGTGGACGGTGAGACCGCCCCGCCGCTCTGCTTCTGGGTACGCGGATGCTGGCCGCTCGGCGAGGCGCTGGATCGCTCGGTGGCCGTGGTGGGGGCGCGGGCGGCCACCGGTTACGGGCAGCACGTCGCGACCGAGTTGGGGTACGGCTTGGCGGAGCGGGACTGGACGGTCGTGTCCGGTGGCGCGTTCGGCATCGACGCCGCCGCCCACCGGGGCGCCCTCACCGCGGGCGGTCTGACCGTCGCGGTGCTCGCCTGCGGGCTCGACCGCCCATACCCGATGGGCAACGCCGCGCTCTTCGACCGGATCGCCGAGACGGGGCTGCTGGTCAGCGAGTGGCCGCCCGGTGCCGAGCCGCTGCGGCCCCGGTTCCTGATCCGCAACCGGGTGATCGCCGCAGGCACCCGCGGCACCGTCGTGGTGGAGGCGTCGGCGCGCAGTGGCGCGACGCAGACCGCGCGGCGAGCCATCCACGCCAATCGGGTGGCGATGGTGGTGCCCGGGCCGGTGACCTCGGCGATGTCCGTCGGCGCGCACGAGTTCCTGCGCGAGTACTCCAAGGCCCGGTTGGTCACCGGGGTTGCGCACGTGTTGGAGGAGGTGGGCCGGATCGGCACGGACCTGGCCCCGCTGGCGCGTGGACCCCAGCGGGCCACCGACGCGCTGGACGACGACGCGCGGTCGCTGCTGGAGGCGCTGCCCCGCCGAGGCGCGGTGGGCGTGGACCGGCTCTCCTCCCGCGCCGGTGTCGACGTACGGACCGCGTTGCGCAAGCTGTCCCTGCTGGAGGAGCTGTCCATGGTGGTCCGTCGCGACGACGGCTACGCCCTCGCCCCACCCGCCAAACCGAAGCGGGGGATGCCGCCACCGGCGGCGACGGAGGTGTCCGGCTCGACCTAGGCGATGTCATTCAAGCGGCCCCACCAGGCAGACATGGCGCATGGCTGGCGGATTCCATTACACGGCAGGGGCAACCGTGCTCAGTCGAGCTCTGCCGTGGCGGATTTCTCTGGCACGGCAGAGACTCCCCTGTGGTGGCTGGGGTCGACCGAACAGCTGACTGCATATCTGCACGTCCGGCCTACTGACCTCTCCGTTCCAAACGGTCCGACTTTTGCAGAGATCTTGCAGGTCCTATTGACGCGGGTCACGAGCACCTGACATCTTGCGAAGCAAGGCGAAGCCCGAGGGAGGGCATGGCTGATCCAATTTGGATCACTGTGTCTAGGTGGAGGTTCCCCTCGATGGGCTACAAGGTCGCCATCCGGTTGCTGCTGCTGGTCGTCGCTGTGCTGGCGGCCAGCCTGGTCGGCGTAGTCGTCGGCTGGGCCGCTCGGACCGTCGAGCCAAGCAACGGCAGGGCACTGATCGCCGGGGGCACCGCGTTCGGCGGGACGCTGGCGCTGCTCATTACCGCGTTCAGCTTCGTCATGGATCCTGACGCCTGACTCCCAGCACCT
Source organism: Micromonospora sp. NPDC050784 (assembly GCF_044456765.1). Classification (NCBI taxonomy): domain Bacteria; kingdom Bacillati; phylum Actinomycetota; class Actinomycetes; order Micromonosporales; family Micromonosporaceae; genus Micromonospora; species Micromonospora sp. NPDC050784. The sequence goes on from NZ_JBITGG010000004.1 coordinate 24,533, forward strand.
GTTGGTGGTCCGCCGTTTCCTCGGGCCCGAAGGGCCCCTGCCACGTCGCGTCACTGCCATTCGCGCGGGGGCTGCTCGGGACGCCGGCCAACCCGCAATACCGGTACGGTCCGTGGTCATGGGTGCTATCAAGCCGTGGCATATCGCGGTCCTGCTGTGTCTCGTCATGTCCACCGCACTCATCGGTGGCTTGGTCGCGCTCCTGCTCAAGAGGAGCAACCGCAGGTGATCCGGGCCGATGATCACTGGCACCGACGGAGCCGGTGATCCACGACGGTCGGCCGTAGGCTGGTGCCGTGCCAGCTGTGAGTGAGGGTGCCTGGGCCGGTGGACCGGCCAGCGCGTCGGCGCGGCCACGATGAGCCGGGCGGACCGGGGCACCCGGGCCATGCACCAGGCACTGCCGCCTGCGCTGCGCGACGCGGTCGACGACTTCGCCGAGCACCTGTCCCGGGTCCGTAACCGGTCGGCGCACACCGTCCGCGCGTACGTCACCGATCTGGTCTCGCTGCTCGACCACGCCGTCCGGATGGGCTGCGTCGACCTCGCCGAGCTGGACCTGTCGGTGCTGCGCAGTTGGCTGGCGCGGCAGCGCACCACCGGTGCGGCCCGCACGTCGTTGGCCCGGCGGGCCGCGTCGGCGCGGGCGTTCAGCGCCTGGGCGCACCGGGCCGGGCTGCTCCCCGCCGACGTGGGCGCCGCACTGGCCAGCCCTCGCGCGCACCGGGAACTGCCCAGCGTGCTGCGTGCCGACCAGGCCGCCGCTCTGGTCGAGACACCGTCCCGTCAGTCGCCGCCCCCGAACCCGCCGGGCCCGAGCGAGGGGGCCGAGGCAGTGCCGCTGCGGGATCGGGTGCTGTTGGAGCTGCTCTACGCCACCGGCGTACGGGTCAGCGAGGCGTGCGGGTTGGACGTCGGGGACGTCGACCACGGCCGGCGGGTGATCCGGGTGTTCGGCAAGGGCGGGCGGGAGCGCTCGGTGCCGTACGGGGTGCCCGCCCAGCGGGCGTTGGACGACTGGCTGCGCCGGGGCCGCCCGGCGATGGTGGGTGCCCGCTCCGGGGAAGCGCTGCTGCTGGGTGCCCGGGGCGGTCGGCTCAACCCGACGACCGCGCGGCAGATCGTCGGTGCGTACGCCGAGGCCGCCGGGCTGCCCCGAACCAGCCCGCACGATCTACGCCACTCCGCGGCTACCCACCTCCTGGAGGGTGGCGCCGACCTGCGCGCCGTGCAGGAGTTGCTCGGTCACTCGTCGCTGGCGAGTACCCAGATCTACACCCATGTCTCGGTCGAGCGCCTGCGTGCCGCGTACCGGCAGGCGCACCCACGCGCCTGACGTCGAGCGGGCCACGCGCCGTCCACCGGCAGGCGCGCCTGACCAACGGCCGGAGGGCGGCACCCGCGCGCCTGATCAACGGCCGGAGGGCGCGCGAGCGCGGCGGTTACGATCATCAAGTGAGCGTCCCGCAGCCCCCTGAGCCGATCCCGGGCGCCCGCCTGCTCTTCTCCCTCGACCCGGCGGTCAGCCACCTCAACCATGGCTCGTTCGGCGCGGTGCCGATCGGGGTGCAGCGCGCCCAGCAGCGGCTGCGCGACGAGATGGAGGCGAACCCGCTGCGCTTCTTCACCCAGGGGCTGGTCGACCGGATCGCGCACACCCGTCGGCACCTCGCCGGGTTCCTGGGCGCCGACCCGGACGGCAGCGCCCTGGTGGGCAACACCACCACCGGCGTCGCCGTGGTGCTCCAGTCGGTGGGCCTGCAGGCCGGTGACGAGGTGCTGAGCACCGACCACGGGTACGGGGCGGTGAGCCTGGCCATCCAGCGCGAGTGCCGCCGCACGGGGGCGGTCAGCCGGGTCCTGCCGATCCCCCTGGCCGCCACCGACGAGCAGGTCGTGCAGAGCGTCCGCGCCGGCCTGCGCCCCGGGCGGACCCGGCTGCTCGTCGTCGACCAGCTCACCTCGGCAACCGCCAAGCTCTTTCCGACCGCCGCCATCGTCGGGGTGGCCCGCGAACACGGCGTGCCGGTCCTGGTGGACGCCGCGCACGCCCCGGGCATGCTGCCCACTCCAGTGGCCGGCATCGGCGCGGACTTCTGGGTGGGCAACCTGCACAAGTGGGCGTACGCCCCGCGCGGGACCGCTCTGCTGGCGGTGGCACCGCAGTGGCGGGACCGGATCGAGCCGCTGGTGGTGTCCTGGGAGCAGGAGTCGGGTTTCCCGGCCCGGCTCGAGTGGCAGGCGACTCTCGACTACACGCCCTGGCTGGCCGCCCCGGCGGGCCTGTTCACGATGCGCAGTCTCGGCGTCGACCGGGTGCGGGCGCACAACGCCGCGCTCGCCGCGTACGGCCAGCGGGTGGTGGGGGACGCTCTGGGGGTGGCCCCCGCCGATCTGCCCGACCCCGGCGGGCCGGGGGTGGCGCTGCGTCTCATTCCGCTGCCGACCGGCACGGGCACCACGATCGACGCCGCGCGGGCGTTGCAGGCGCGGATCGGTGAGCGGCTCGCCGCGGAGGTGGCGGTGATGAGCTGGAACGGCCGGGGGTGGCTGCGGCTCACCGGCCAGGTCTACAACGCCGCCGACGAGTACGAGCGGCTGGGCGCACGACTGCCGGCACTGCTCGCCCAGCGCTGACCGGACCAACCGGGAGCAGGCGCACCGGGCCGAGGCCGAGTAGGGCGAGTGGGTCGAGATACTCCTCGCCTCGGCGCAGGCCCCAGTGCAGGCACGCCTCGGCTGGGCAACCCGGATGCCCGGGCAGCAGCTCGCCCAGCGGCGCGCCGGCGGTGACCGGCTGGCCGGGACGTACCGCGGGTTGGACCGGCTCGTGAGTGGTCCGCAGCCCGCCGGCGTGCCCCACGGTGACCACCGGTCGACCGGCCACCAGACCGGCGAAGAGCACGGTGCCCGGCCCGGCGCTGCGGACCACCGCTCCGGCGGGGACGGCCAGGTCGACGCCGCGGTGGCCGGGCAGCCACGGTCGGGGCGGCGGGTCGAACCGGCGCACCGGACGGGGCGGCCCGTCGACCGGCCAGCGGAACCGCCCGGCGGGCGCTGGATCCGCGACCTGGACCGTCAGGGCCGCGACCGGCACGGTCGGCGTCGGTGGTTGGCCGGGCATCGCCGCGACCAGCACCGCCAGCCCGCAGAGCTGGACGGTCAGTGCGAGCGGGAGCGCGGCGCAGAGCAGCACGGTACGGCGGATCGAACGGACGGGCGGTGGTTGCATGACGGCAGCCTGCGGCCGACATCGGGTCGTCCGCCAGCCCGGTCGGCGGAGCTGTGGACAACCAGAGGTGCTGTGGATGACCACCCGACGGCTTCGATGATCTGTTATGCGCCGTCCACGGCCCGACGCCTACCGAAGCAGGTCACCACCACTGTTCGTTGGACCCGGTCTCGTAGTCGTACTCCTCGACGTGCTCCCACTCCTTGCCGGTCGCCTTCTGGTAGGCGTTGGAGGGGACGTCGAGGATCGATTCCGCGTGAGCGGCCTCCTCGGTGGTGAAACGCGCGAACGCCGCCGGATCGGCCAGCACGGCCGCGAACGCCGCCGGTCCGGCCACCACCACCGCGCAACGCGCGTACAGGAAGTCGTCGTCGGACAGTCCGTCGGCGTGCGGCGCCTCAGCGAGCACCCGACGGTCCAGTTGGTGGAGCGTGAACGCGAGCATCTCGGCGAAGTCGATGATCCGCTCCACCGGCTCTTGCGTCAGCACGGCGGTCAACCGTTCGTACGGCCGGTCGTCCTGCGCCTCGGGCCGACCGCCCAGCACCGCGACGAGCCGCCAGAATTCCTCATCCGCAAGCATCACAACCCTAATGATCGCTGGGACGAAGGGGTCCAGCCCGTTGACCCCACGCCGGTGCCGTTTTCGGGCTGCCACGGAGGGCCTAGGCTGAGCCGCGTACGGCGGGTGCCGCCGTCTGTACCGGGGAGGCTCGCATGACCACTCTCGATGACCGGACGCCGTCCCCCACCGGGCCGACGGTGGCCGACGTGAGCGGCCCGTCCCGGCTCGCGGAGCCGGACGAGACGATCAGCGCCGAGGAGTTGCAGCTCGCGGCCCGCAACCACGGCATCCCGTTGGAGGCGCTGCGCTACGACGTCACCCCGGCCGGGCTGCACTACCTGCTGATCCACTACGACATCCCGGAACTCGACCCGGCGACGCACACGCTGACCATCGGCGGGGCGGTGGATCGGCCGCTGACGGTCACCCTCGCCGACCTGCGCGAGCGGCCCCGGGTCACCCGGCAGGTGACCCTGGAGTGCGCCGGCAACGGTCGTGCCCTGCTGCACCCCCGGCCGGTCAGCCAGCCCTGGCTGGTCGAGGCGGTCGGCAACGCGGAGTGGACCGGCACCCCGCTCGCCCCGCTGCTGCGGGAGGCGGGCATCGCCCCGGACGCGGTGGACGTGGTCTTCACCGGCGCCGATCACGGCGTGGAGCGCGGGGTCGAGCAGGACTACCAGCGGGCGCTTCCGGTCGCCGACGCGCTGCGCGAGGAGGTGCTGCTGGCGTACGAGATGAACGGCGCTCCCCTGCTGCCGCAGCACGGTGCGCCGCTGCGGCTGATCGTGCCTGGCTGGTACGGCATGGCGCACGTGAAGTGGGTCCACTCCATCGAGCTGCGGACCGAGCCGTTCGAGGGGTACCAGAACGCGGTGGCCTACCGGGTACGCCGCGACGCCGACGACCCGGGCGTGCCGGTCACCCGGATCGAGCCGCGTGCGTTGGTCCGCCCGCCCGGCTTCCCCGACTTCATGTCCCGCCGCCGGGTGCTGCGGCCCGGCCCGTGCACCCTGGATGGTCGGGCCTGGTCGGGGCACGCGCCGGTGGTCGCCGTGGAGGTGACCACCGACGGCGGGGAGAGCTGGACGCCGGCCGAGCTGGACCCGACGGACGCGGGGGACTTCGCCTGGCGGCGCTGGCGCCACGAGTGGGTCGCCACCCCCGGCCGGTACGTGCTGGGCGCGCGGGCGACCGACGCGTCCGGGCGAACCCAGCCGGTCGAGCAACCGTGGAACCGTGGCGGCTTCGCCAACAACATGGTGCAGCGGGTCGAGGTCGTGGTGCCGGCCGAGTGATCGGCGGCGGGTGTCACGCCACGGGTGGGGGGCCCGTGGCACGGCCCGGCGGCTCGGGTGCGCTCAGCCGCCGAAGCCGGAGTCGGCGGGCAGCGAGATGTCGGGCTTCTCCAGCTCCTCGACGTTGACGTCCTTGAAGGTCATCACCCGGACGTTCTTCACGAAGCGGGCGGGACGGTACATGTCCCACACCCAGGCGTCGTGCATCTCGACCTCGAAGTAGACCTCGCCGTCGGAGTTACGCACGTGCAGGTCGACCTGGTTGGCCAGGTAGAACCGGCGCTCCGTCTCCACCACGTAGGAGAACTGGCGGACAATGTCGCGGTACTCCCGGTAGAGCTGCAGCTCCATCTCGGTCTCGTACTTCTCGAGATCTTCCGCGCTCATCGCACTCCGCCTTCCATGGCCACATCTTCCCCCACCGGCGTCGGAGGCCGAGGCTGCTCGCCCAACGCCACGCCGACGGTACCCCCTGACGCCCACGAGCGCTCCATCGGCTCATCCGGGGCGTGGCCGCCGGGCCGTCGGGCGCGTGGCGGCCGGCCGTCGCGGCCGGAGACCGCGGCGACATTGACGTACGAGAACCGGTGCTCCCGGCACGGCCCGTGCTCCCGCAGCGCCGCCGAGTGCTCCGGAGTGATGTAGCCCTTGTGCTCGGCGAACCCGTACGCCGGGTACACGTCGTCCAGCTCCACCATCAGCCGGTCCCGGGTGACCTTGGCCAGCACGCTTGCCGCCGCCACACACGCGGCCACCCGGTCGCCCTTCCACACCGCCAGCCCGGGCACACCCAGGCCGTCCACGCCGAAGCCGTCGGTCAGCACGTACTCCGGGCGGGTGGTGAGCGAGGCGAGGGCGCGGCGCATCGCGGCCAGGTTGCACACGTGCAGGCCCCGGGCGTCGACCTCCTCGGCCGGGATGACCACCACGGCGTACGCGAGCGCGCGGTCCACGACCTCCGCGTACACCCGCTCCCGGCTGGCCGGGGTGAGCAGCTTCGAGTCGGCCAGCCCGTCGATCTCGCCGCGCCGCCCCTCGGGCAGCACCGCCGCGGCGGCGACCAGCGGACCGGCGCACGCTCCCCGGCCCGCCTCGTCGGCACCGGCGACGTGCCGGAAGCCGCGCCGCTGCAACGCCCGCTCCAGGGCGTACAGGCCGGCCTCGCGGCGCACCACGGTACGCGGCGGGGTCAGCACGACGCCTCGTCCTGGCCCGCGGTGGTCGACTGCCCCAGCCGGGTCAGCAGGGCGGGCAGTTCGGGCGGGTAGAACCGGTCGCCGCTGGCCGCCAACTCGTCGGGAAGCCACCAGCGGTGGTCGGCGATGCTGCGTCGCTCGATGTCGTTGAAGCCCGTGGTGTCCACCTGCCAGGAGTCCACCCGGAAGAGGAAGAAATCCTGCTCCTGGCGGTACCAGATGCCGTCGAAGGAGAACTCGGTCGCGTCGGACCAGACCGGCTCGCCCAACTCGACCGGGTCGAGCCGCAGGCCGGTCTCCTCGGCCAACTCCCGGGCGGCGCCCGCCGCCGGGGACTCCAGCGGGTCGAGCCCGCCGCCAGGGGTGAACCAGTATCGGTGCCCGGGTCGGGCCGGGTCGAAGCCCTCGAACAGCAGGACCCGGCCGGCCGCGTCGACGAGCAGCACGCGGGCCGCGCGTCGAGGGGTGTAGACGGTCACCGCACCAGCCTGCCAGACCGAGGACGGATCGCCCACGCCCCGTCGGCCTACGGCTTGGGAATGCCGTCGAACCCGTCGGGCACGGTCAGCCAGGTGGCCCGGTTGACCGGCCAGAAGACGGTGAACGCCCGCCCGACCACGTCGTTCTCGGGGATCGTGGCCTCGGTGATGTTCTGCCCGGACTGCTGCCAGTGCTCCAGGGAGTCGCCGGAGGCCGACCGGTGGTCGCCCATCACCCACAGTCGGCCCTCCGGCACGGTGATGTCGAACTCCTGGTCGGCGGGCTTGTCGCGAATCCCGTCCATGGAGAAGATGTACGGCTCGTCCAGCGACTTGCCGTTGATCATCAACCGTTCCTCCGGGTCGCAGCAGACCACGTGGTCGCCGGGGATGCCGATCACCCGCTTGATGAAGTCCTCACCGTCGGGGTTGCCGCTCCACTCGATCGGAGCCTTGAACACGATCACCTCGCCGCGGTGCGGTGATCGGAAGTCGTAGACCAGCTTGTTGACCAGCACCCGGTCATCGATCTTGAGGGTGTTTTCCATGGACGGGGAGGGGATGAAGAAGGTCTGCAGCACGAAGGCGCGGACCAGCACCGCGACCAGGATCGCCACACCCAGCAGGATCGGCAGCTCCTTCCAGAAGGAGCTGCGCGGCTTGTCGGTCTGCTCGTCAATCACGCCAAGGAGCCTACGTTGCCCGGCTGGACGGCACCGTCCGGAACGCGCGGGAACCCCGTAGCGCGACTGCCAACGGAAGCATCAGCAGCGCACCGCCCTGCGGAGTCGGTCGCGCCGGCGGCGCACCGGAGGACGCCGTGGCCGGCCCGGACACGTCCTCGAACGTCGACGGCACCGACAGCGCACTCCATCGCGACGACGGCCAGACCACCATGAAGGCCCGGCCGACCACGTTGTCGATCGGCACCGGCCCCTGGCAACGCGCGTCCTGGGAGACCTCGCGATGGTCGCCCATCACGAAGATCTGACCGGGTGGCACGACGATCTCGTCGAAGCGCCGGGAGCGACACTCCGCCGGGTTGGGCGGCAGGTCCAGTGGTGAGTCCCGCAGGACGTACGACTCGTTGAGCGGGGTGCCGTTGACTGTCACCCGCCCCTGGCTGTCGCAGCACTTGACCCGGTCACCGGGGAGACCGATCACCCGCTTGATGAAGTCCTTCTCACCGGGGCGACTCACCCCGACCAGATCGCCGACGGTGCGGGCGAGCCGGCCGGCGACACCGGGCTTCGGCTGATCGTCCACCTGCGGCGCCCAGCGGTCGGTGCCCCGGAAGACCACCACCTCGCCGCGCAGCGGGTCACGAACGTCGTAGACGACCTTGTTGACCAGCACCCGGTCTCCGACGAGGAGGGTGTCCTCCATCGAGCCGGACGGAATGAAGAACGCCTGGAGCAGGAAGGTGCGGATCAGCACCGCGAGGCAGAACGCGACCACCAGCAGCAGCGGCAACTCCTGCCAGAGGGGCATCTGCCGGCGGGTGCGGCGAGCCCGTCGGCGCCACGGATCGACGGTGCCGTCCTCGTCAAGCGTCTGCACCACGCCACTCCCCGGTCCGCAGAAACACCACCGCCCGGGAGCCTCGTCGAGGCTCCACGGGCGGTAGTGGACAACTGCCCGCCACGTGGGCGGGACCGCCGCCTCGCTGCGCCCGTACGACCAGGGTAGTGCGCTCTGGTCGGTACGGCATACGCGCAGCTCGGGCGGCGTGGCGAGCGGGAAGTCAGCTGGGCTGCTTCTCCCGCTTCTCCTTGATCTTGGCCTTCTTGCCGCGCAGCTCGCGCAGGTAGTAGAGCTTGGCGCGACGCACGTCACCGCGGGTCACGACCTCGATCCGGTCGATGCCCGGGCCGTTGATCGGGTAGGTCCGCTCGACGCCGACGCCGAAGCTGACCTTGCGGACCGAGAAGGTCTCGCGCAGACCGTCACCCTGGCGGCGGATCACGACGCCCTGGAAGATCTGGACACGGGACCGGTTGCCCTCGACGACGCGGGCGTGCACCTTGACGGTGTCACCGGCCCGGAAGTCGGGAAGGTCGGTCCGCTTCGACTGGGCGTCAAGGGCGTCCAGGATGTTCATCGCTGCGTCCTCGTAAGGCTCACGGCGCACCGTCACTCGGTGCGCGGGTGGGTGATTCTGATTCCCGGGTGGTGATCGGCGGACCGACCCCCGGTCGGGGATCCTCGCAGCCGACCGCGGGCGCGGACGGATGCGGCAACCCCACTACTTTGCCACATCCCCCGGCGGAGGCTGAAATCCGGCCTGGTCCAGGGCCGCGATGTCCCGTTTGTCGAGCCGATCGGCCGGCAGCGCGGCCAGCAGGTCCGGACGGCGGGCGGCGGTCCGCAGCAGACCCTCCTCGCGCCGCCAGCGGGCGATCTTGCCGTGGTCACCGGAGCGGAGCACCTCCGGCACGTCGTGCCCACGCCAACTCGGCGGCTTGGTGTAGATCGGCGCCTCCAGCAGCCCGTGCGCGTGCGACTCCTCGTCCAACGAGCCGGCGTTGCCCAGCACCCCCGGCAGCAACCGGGTGACCGCCTCCAGCATCACCAGGACCGCGACCTCACCGCCGAAGAGCACGTAGTCACCGAGCGACACCTCGGTGACCGGCATCCGGGTGGCGGCGTGCGCCAGGACCCGCTGGTCGATCCCCTCGTACCGGCCGCAGGCGAAGAGCAGATGCGGCTCGGCCGCCAACTCGTACGCCATGGCCTGGGTGAACGGGGCACCGGCCGGCGACGGCACCAGCAGCCGGGGCGGCGGGGCGTCGACCGGCGCGAGGGCGTCCAGTGCCTCACCCCACGGCTCCGGGCGCATCACCATCCCCGGCCCGCCACCGTAGGGGGTGTCGTCGACCGTGCGGTGCACGTCGTGGGTCCAGGTCCGCAGGTCGTGCACGGCGAGCTGGAGTACGCCGTTGGCCCGCGCCCGTCCGATCAGCGACAGGCCGAGCGGGGCGAAGTACTCCGGAAAGATCGACACGACGTCGACGCGCATGCGGGCTGGTCCTAAAGGTCGAGCAGTCCGGCTGGCGGGTCGACGATCACACGTCCGCCGGCGATGTCGACCTCCGGGACGATCGCCCGGACGAACGGGATCAACGCGGTACGCCCCTCGGGCCGCCGCAGCACCAGCAGGTCGGACGAGGGCGCGTGGTCGATACGGGCGACCTCGCCCAGGCGTTCGCCGGCCGGGGTCACCACGGCCAACCCGACCAACTGGTGGTCGTGGAACTCCTCCGGGTCGTCCGGTGGGGCCACGTCGGCGCTGTCCACCACGAGCAGCGTCCCGCGCAGTGCCTCGGCGGTGTTGCGGTCCAGGATGCCGTCGAACGCGATCAGCACACGACCCTGGTGGAAGCGGGCTTCCTCGATGGTCAGCTCCGCGGGAACCTGGAACGGCACCCCGGGCTCATCGGTGGGTGGAGGGGGTGTCGCCCCCGGCTCGGTGCGCAGCACCGTACCGGGGGCGAACCGTGCCTCGGGCTCGTCGGTCCGCACTTCCACGGTGACCTCACCGCGGACACCGTGCGGCTTGCCGATCCTGCCGACGACGAGCTGCATCAGTACGAGTCGACGATGTCGACGCGAACCCCGCGCCCGCCGATGGAGCCGATCACCTGGCGCAGCGCCTTGGCGGTCCGGCCGGACCGCCCGATCACAGTGCCGAGGTCCTCGGGGTGCACGCGGACTTCGAGCCGCTTGCCCCGACGGGAATCGACCATCCGCACCCGGACGTCGTCCGGGTGGTCGACGATGCCCTTGACCAGGTGCTCCAACGCCGGACGCAGTGGCATGTCAGGCCTGCTCACCGGCGTCGGCAGCGGCCGGGGCCTCGGTCTTCGGCGCCTCGGCAGCCGGAGCCTCGGCCGGAGCCTCGGTCTTCGGAGCCTCAGCAGCCTTGGCGGCCTTCTTGGCCGGCTTGGCCGGGGTCTCCGGGGCGAGCCCGGCTGCGGCCTTCGCCTCGGCCTCGTACGCCGCCTTGCGGTCGGCCCGCTCGGGGGCGACCAGGAGCGGCGGCGGGGCCGGCAGGCCCTTGTACTTCTGCCAGTCACCGGTCAGCTCCAGCAGACGCTGCACCGCCTCGCTCGGCTGAGCGCCGACGGACAGCCAGTACTGGACCCGCTCCGACTTGACCTCGATGATCGAGGGGTCTTCCTTGGGCTGGTAAACCCCGACGAACTCGATCGCCCGACCGTCACGCTTGGTGCGCGAGTCGGCGATGACGATGCGGTACTGCGGGTTGCGGATCTTGCCCATCCGCAGGAGCCGGATCTTTACGGCCACAGTTGTTTCGCTCCTGTTGCGATCTCACCGGCCCAGGCGGGCGGTGTGCATGGGTGAGCGCCGACCGGACCCGTGGGGTTGGGCCGGAGACTACTCGGTGGACTGGCGACGTGCCCGGGTTAGAGGGCGCCGGACGCGCGCCGGATACCAGCGACCCATTCTGCCAGATCCGCTGCCGATCTCCCGCATCGGACCCGGACACCGCGTTCCCGGTGACCCGGAACACCGCTCAGCGCACCGGCGGACGATCCCACCCAGGCGGCAGTTCGTCCGGTACGCCCCATTCCGTCGGCGGTGCGAAGTCACACCAGGTGCCGTCGAACGGGAACGCGCCGGCCTCGGCGAGCGCGATCACCCGCTCCCCCTCGGCGCGGACCGCCTTCTCGTCGGTCACCCAGTAGTCGTCACCGAAGGCGAGCCGCTCGGCGAACTCGTCCTCGTCCTTCCACTCCCAGCTGAGGTCCGGTCGCACCACGACGTCCAGGTCCTGGTCGACCATGTCGACACCGGCGACCGGGCCGTCGTCCCAGCGGACGGCGGGCTCCTCCAGGTTGACGTACCAGTTGGCGAACCGGCCCCGCTCGTCCCGGAACCACCAGACGGAGTGCGCCGCCCCGGTGGGCAGGAACTTCAACAGCGGCGGGCCATTCCAGCGGCCCTCCGCCAGCCGGTACGTCGGGGTGATCCAGTCGGCGAACGGCAGCGCGCGCATGGTCAGGCCCGCCGCGTTCACCTCGTGCGCCACCGGCGAGTCCCGGGCGATCCAGAGCAGCAACCCTCGCTCGTCGTCGAGGACCACCCGCGCCGACCGGGCCCACCCGATCCGCCCCAGCCGCACGTTGCGGTGCACGATCAGCCGGCCCGGCGCGAACCGGTCGACCGGGTCGCCCGGCCGCACCTCAGTAGGCGCGGGCGAGGATGGCGACCAGATCGGGCTCGTCCTCCGAGTCCGGTACCGAACCGTCGGCGCGCAGCAGGCAGCGCACCGTGACGCCCTGACCGTTCGCCTCGGCCTCGCCGGCCACGCCCACCGCCGACCACGGCACCCGCGCCCAACCGGTCGCGGCGGCCTCGATCGCCTCGGCCAGGGTGGCCACCTCCACCGTGCGCGACTCGCGGTTGGCCAGCGCCTGGTCGTGCAGCACCTGCTGGTCGGTCTCCAGGGCGGCCAGCACCGCGGCGACCACGTCGGCCACCGGCGTCGGGGTCTTCGAACCGTCGGTCCGACGCACCACCGTCGCGTTGCCCACGGCCAGGTCGCGGGGGCCCACCTCGACGCGTACCGGATAACCGCGCAGCTCGGCGTCGACGGCCCGGCGGCCGAACGGGGTGTCGGTCCGGTCGTCGAGCGCGACCCGGACACCGGCGTCGCGCAGGCCGTCGCGCAGCTTGGCCGCCGCCTCGCCGACGCCGTCACCGTCCTTGACGATCATGACGTACGCCTGGATGGGCGCCAGCCTCGGCGGCACGCGCAGGCCGTTGTCGTCGCCGTGCGCCATGATCAGGCCACCCAACATCCGGGTGGACGTGCCCCAGGAGGTGGTCCAGGCGTGCTCCCGGCCGCCCTCCTTGGAGGAGTAGCTGATGTCGAACGCCTTGGCGAAGTTCTGGCCCAGCTCGTGGCTGGTGCCCAGCTGCAACGCCTTGCCGTCGCCCATCATGCCTTCGCAGGTGTACGTGGCCGTCGCCCCGGCGAACCGCTCGCGCGTCGTCTTCAGGCCGACCACCACCGGAATGCCGATCACGTTGACCATCAGGTCCTCGTACGCCTCGTGCAGGATCCGCCGCGCGTACGCCCGGGCGTCCTCGCGGGTGGCGTGCGCGGTGTGCCCCTCCTGCCAGAGGAACTCGCTGGTACGCAGGAAGATCCGCGGACGGAGCTCCCACCGGACCACGTTCGCCCACTGGTTGAGCAGCAGCGGCAGGTCCCGGTACGAGTCGATCCACTTGGCCATGAACTCGCCGATGACCGTCTCGCTGGTCGGACGCACCACGATCGGCTCGGCCAGGGGCTTGCCACCACCGTGGGTGACGACCGCCAGCTCCGGCGAGAAGCCCTCGACGTGCTGCGCCTCGCGCTTGAGGTAGCTCTCCGGGATGAACAACGGGAAGTACGCGTTCTCCGCACCCGCCGCCTTGATCCGAGCGTCCATCTCAGCCTGCATACGCTCCCAGATGGCGTAGCCGGCCGGTCGGATGACCATGGTGCCGCGAACCGGGCCGTTGTCGGCCAGCTTCGCCTTGGCGATCAGGTCCTGGTACCAGCGGGGGAAATCCTCCGCACGGGGAGTGAGCACGCGAGCCATGACCGCACATCCTATGCGCCACGCGGGCGGACACCGCGTCCGGGAGTCGCCACGCCGTGCGGTGCCGCACTCCGCGCCCCCGCGGTGCCACTCCGCCGATGGCTAGCCACGCCGCTGGCCGGGCCGACAACGCCGCGCGAGCCGACGACGCTGGGCGGGCCGAGCGTGCCGGGCGGGCTGACAACGCTGGGCGGGCCGAGGGTGCCGGGCGGGCCGACGACGCTGGGCGGGCCGAGGGTGCGCCCGTAGAATTCGACCACCATGGCTACCTCGACGGGCGCCCCTCGCCAGCGGCTGCGGGACACGATCGTGGATGCCGCCCGCGCGCGGACCATCGCCGCCGGATGGGACGCGGTCCGGATGGGCGGAGTGGCCACCACGGCCGGGGTGAGCCGGCAGACCGTCTACAACGAGTTCGGTAGCAAGGCGGGCCTCGCTGAAGCGCTCGCCCGTGCCGAGGTGGACCGGTTCGTCGGCGACGTGCGCGACGCGCTGCTCGCACACGGCTCCGACGTACGGGCCGGCGCGTACGCCGCCATCGTGCGCACCCTCTCCACAGCGGCGGAAAACCCCCTGGTCAAGGCGATCCTGACCAGCGCCCGGGGCGGGTCGGACGAGCTACTGCCGTACCTCACCACCCGGGCCGAGGTGGTGCTCACCGAGGCGTCCGGCGCGCTGATCGACTGGGCCGGCGACCACCTGCCCGGAGCGGACCAGGCCGCGCTGGCGTTCGCCGCCGACACCATCGTCCGCCTGGTGGTCAGCCACATCGTGCTACCCCGCGAACCAGTCGAGCAGACCGCGACGGCCCTCGCCGACCTGGCCGTACGCCTCTTCAGCGCCGCCGCCCGCCCAGCCCTCTGACCCCCGCACCACGGGCACCCCCTGGCCCCCGCACCACGGGCACCCCTGGCCCTTCCACCATCGGCACCCCCTGGCCCTCGCACCACCGGCACCCCCTGGCCCTCGCACCACCGGCACCCCCTAAGCCCTCGCACCACGGGCACCCCTGGCCCGCGCCCGCTCGCCCCGCCCTTCCCCGGCCGCCGGCCGATGCACCCCGCACCCCGCACCCCGCACACCGCACCCCGCACCCCGCACCCCGCACCCCGCACCCCGCACCCCGCACCCCGCACCCCGCACCCCGCACCCCGCACCCCGCACCAAGATCCAAGCAACTTCCCGGATGTTGCTGCTTCCGGCTCGCAGGAGGCAGCAACATCCCTGATGTTGCCGGGATCTTCCAGATTGGTCTCGCCGCACGCCAAGATCGCGCTCGATCCTGGATGTAGTGGCATCCCCCAACGCTGAGGCCACTACATCCTGGTTCGAGCGCGATCTTGCGGCGCACACGGCGCGGCACGGCCGGGGCGGCACGGCACGGCACGACACGGCACGGCACGGCCCGGGCGACACGGCACGGCGCAGCGCTCGCGGGGGTCAGCGGATGACGCGGCCGCGGAGGATCGTGCGGGACGGGGCGCGGACGACCCGCAGGTCGCTACGGGGGTCTTCGGGGTAGACGGTCAGGTCGGCGAGGCCGCCCTCGACCAGGCCGGGGAAGCCGAGCCATTCGCGGGCGCCCCATGAGGCGGCGGCGAGTACGTCGGTGGGTGCCATGCCGGCCCGTTCGTGCAGCAGCAGCATCTCTTCGGCGGCCAGCCCGTGGTCGATGCCGCCACCGGCGTCGGTGCCCACGTAGATCGGAACCCCTGCCTCGTGCGCGGCGCGCACCACCTCGGGGAAGCCGTCGCGCAGCGCGAGCATGTGCTCGGCGTACCCGGGGAACTTGTCTCGCGCCTGCTCGGCGATGCCGCCGAAGGTGGCGATGTTGATCATTGTGGGGACCAGCGCGGTGCCCTGGCGGGCCATCTCGTCGATCAGGTCGAGACTCAGCCCGGTGCCATGCTCCACCGAGTCCACGCCGGCCCGCACCATGATCTCGACGGCCGACTCGGAGAAGGTGTGCACCGCGGCGCGTACCCCGGCGTCGTGGGCTGCCCGCACGGCGGCGGTGAGGGTGTCCACGTCCCAGGCCGGCGCCAGGTCACCGACGCCCCGGTCGATCCAGTCGCCGACCAGCTTGACCCAGCCGTTGCCGGCCCGCGCCTGCGCGGCCACCGTGGCGGCCACCTCGGTCGCGTCGACCTCCACGCCGATGTCGCGTAGGTAGCGCTTCGGTGGGGCGACATGCTGGCCCGCGCGGGCCAGTCGCGGCAGGCCCGGCTCGTCGTCGAGTTCGGGGTACGGGTACGGCGAGCCGGCGTCGCGGATCGCCAGCACCCCGGCGTCCCGGTCGGTGTGGGCCAGCTCGCGGGCCTGGTCGAGCGAGGTGATCGGGGCGCCACCTCGGGCGATGCCGATGTGGCAGTGCGCGTCGACCAGGCCCGGCAGCACGAAACCGCCGTCGACGACGGTCTCCGCACCGGGCACCGGGGTGAAGGTCACCCGGTCGCCGACCAGCCAGAGATCGCGTACCTCGTCGTCGGGGAGCAGCACGCCGCGCACATGAAGAGCCATGCGCACAGTCCTACCCGATCACTCCCCGTCGGGGGCGAGCAGGCCGCCCCCGACCGGCACGGAGGTCAGCGGGGGCGGTTGTCGCCGCCCTTGCCGAGCTTGTTGAAGTCGATCTTCGGGAGCTTGAAGCCGGGCGGCAGGCCCTGGCCGCCAGCGAGGTCGTTCGGGTCCATCCCCGGCGGGAGCTGCGGCATGCCACCCGGGAAGCCGGCGGGCATCCCGGCGCCGGCCCCGGTACGCGGACGACCGCCGCCCTTGGTGCCCTTGCGCTTGTTCTTCGGCGACTTGGTCGCCTTGCGGCGGCCACCGCCGGGCAGGCCCATCATGCCGCCCATCTGCTTCATCATCTTCTGCGCGTCGGCGAAGCGGTTGAGCAGTTGGTTGACGTCCATCACGGTGACCCCGGAACCGTTGGCGATGCGCGCCCGGCGGGAGCCGTTGATGATCTTCGGGTTGGTCCGCTCGCCCGGGGTCATCGACCGGATGATGGCGGTGACCCGGTCGAAGTGGCTGTCGTCCAGGTCGGCGAGCTGGTCCTTCATCTGCCCCATGCCGGGCATCATGGCCAGCACGTTGGCGATCGGGCCCATCCGCCGCACCGCGATGAGCTGGTCGAGGAAGTCGTCCAGGGTGAACTGCTCACCGCCCATCAGCTTGGCGGTCATCTTCTCCTTCTGATCGGAGTCGAAGGCCTGCTCGGCCTGCTCGATCAGAGTGAGGACGTCGCCCATGCCGAGGATCCGGCTGGCCATCCGGTCGGGGTGGAAGACGTCGAAGTCCTCCAGCTTCTCACCGGTGGAGGCGAACAGGATCGGCTGCCCGGTGACCTCGCGGACCGACAGCGCGGCACCACCACGGGCGTCGCCGTCGAGCTTGGAGAGCACCACGCCGGTGATGCCGACGCCGTCACGGAACGCCTCGGCGGTGCGGACGGCGTCCTGACCGACCATCGCGTCGATGACGAAGATGACCTCGTCCGGCGAGACGGCGTCGCGGATGTCGGCGGCCTGTTGCATCATCTCGGCGTCGATGCCGAGCCGGCCAGCGGTGTCGACGATGACGATGTCGCGGGCGGCGCGCTTCGCGTGCTCGATCGACGCGCGGGCCACCTGCACCGGGTCGCCGGTGCCGTTGCCGGGCTCCGGGGCGTACACCTCGACCCCGGCCCGGCCACCGAGCACCTGGAGCTGCCCGACGGCGTTGGGGCGCTGGAGGTCGGCGGCGACGAGCAGCGGCTGGTGCCCCTGGCCCTTGAGCCAGCGGGCCAGTTTGCCGGCGAGGGTCGTCTTACCGGAACCCTGGAGGCCGGCCAGCATGATCACCGTTGGCGGCTGCTTGGCGAACTGGAGCCGCCGCCCCTCGCCGCCGAGCACGGTGATCAGCTCTTCGTTGACAATCTTGATGATCTGCTGGGCCGGGTTCAGCGCCTGCGAGACCTCGGAGCTGCGGGCCCGCTCCTTGACGGCCGCGATGAAGCCCTTGACCACCGGCAGCGCGACGTCCGCCTCCAGCAGCGCGAGGCGGATCTCGCGCGCGGTGGCGTCGATGTCGGCGTCGGTGAGCCGCCCCTTGCCGCGGAGCTTGGTGAAGATCCCGGACAGGCGGTCACTCAAGGTGTCAAACACGCGAACATCCCGTTTGTCAGTGTTCCGGCGGGCACAACGCGGCCGGCACTGCGGAGTCCGGCCACCGCTAGGGTAACCGCCCGACCGTAGGGCCGCTGTCGCCCGGCCCGGGCCTCACCCCGACACCAACCCCGACTGGTACGCGAACACGACGAGCTGGGCCCGGTCCCGGGCTCCCAGCTTGCCCATCGCCCGGCTGACGTGGGTCCGCGCGGTTGCCGGGCTGACCACCAGCTGTGCGGCGATCTCCTCGTTGTTCAGGCCCTCACCGACCAGGCCGACGACCTGGCGCTCCCGATCGGTCAGCGTGTCCAGTCGGGGGTGCGGACGAAGCACCCGGGACGGCCGGGTGGCGAACTCCCGCACCACCCGGCGGGTCACCGACGGCGACAGCAGCGCCTCCCCCTCGGCGACGAGCCGGATGGCGCGCAGCAGCTCGGCCGGTCTGGTGTCCTTGGTGAGGAACCCGCTCGCACCGTGCCGCAGCGCGTCGAAGACGTACTCGTCCAGCTCGAAGGTGGTGAGCACCACCACCCGCGTACCGGTCAGGTCGGGGTCGGCGACGATACGGCGGGTCGCCTCGATGCCGTCGATACCGGGCATCCGGATGTCCATCAGCACCACGTCCGGCCGTTCCCGACGGGCCAGCTCGACCGCCCGCAGCCCGTCGGACGCTTCGCCGGCCAGCGCCAGGTCGTCCTCGCTCTCCACCAGGGCGCGCAGCCCGAGCCGGACCAGGTCCTGGTCGTCGGCGATCAGCACCCGGATCACGTGGCCGGCTCCACGGGCAGCCCGGCGTACACCCGGAACCCGCCCCCGGCGCGCGGCCCGGTGGTCAACCGCCCGCCCAGCGCCGCGACCCGCTCCCGCATCCCGGCCAGACCGTGACCACTCTCGTCGTCGGCGAGAGCCGTCCCGGCGCGGCCCGTTCCCGTCCCCCGGTCGGTGACCTCGACGGTCACCTCGTCGGCGCGGTAGTTCACGGTCACCTCCGCGCTCGCCACCCCCGCGTGCCGCAGCACGTTGGTCAGCGCCTCCTGCACCACCCGGTACGCGGCCAGGTCCACCGCGGTCGGCAGCTCCCGAGGTGCACCGACCACGCGCACCTCGACCGCGAGCCCCGCCCCGGCGAGCCGGTCGCGCAGCGCGGGGAGCCGGGCCAGGCCGGGTACCGGCTCGCGCTCGGCGCCCCGCCGCACCGCGCCCAGGGTGACCCGCAGCTCGTCCAGCGCCTCGCGGCTGGTCCGGCTGATCGCGGTCAGGGCCACCTCCGCCTGCTCCGGCCGCTTCGGCAGCAGGTGCAGGGCGATCTCCGCCTGCATGCTGATCGCGGCGAGCCCGTGCCCCACCACGTCATGCACCTCCTGCGCGATGCGCAGCCGCTCCTCGTCGGCCTGCCGCCGTGCCTGTTCGGCACGGCCGCGGGCCTCTTCGGCGCGGGTACGCGCGGCCGCCTCACGACTCACCCGTACCACCACCCCCACCGCGAACGGTACGACCACCCAGGCCGACGCGGGCAGCACTTCCGTCCAACCCGGCGCCGGCCCTCGGCCGAAGAAGACGTGCGCCAACAACAGGACGAACGCGCCACCGGCGGCGAGCGCCGCCGGGCGCACCGGCAGTCGCACCGCCACGGTGTACACCGCGACCAGGAACGTGACCAGGATCGGCCCGTACGGGTAGCCGATCAGCAGGTACGTCGAGGTGGCCACGGTGACCACGGCGAGGGTGGTCACCGGGGCGCGCCGCCGGACCAGCAGGGCCAGCGCGGCGATGGCGATCAGCACCCGACAGGCGGCGTCCACGGGCCTCGACCCCGGCTGGTTGTCCCCGGCCAGACCGGTGGCGAGCAGCCCGAACCCGAGCAGCACCAGGGCGAGCGCGGCATCCGCCGCCACCTCCGGCCACCGCCACTGCCCGCCTCGTCGCATGGCCGTCATTCTGCCCGCGTCGACGCCGCTCGACGTGCGTCCACGAGCGGCACCGCCGCTACGCCCCCGGACGTACCCCCACCCACCCCACCCCACCCCACCCCACCCTCGCCCTCGCCCTCGCCCTCGCGATCTTGCACTTTGTGTCGCCACTATGCGGCTTTTGCGCGGTAAGCGGGGACAGTAAGTGCAAGATCGACGCGGGAGTGCGGGGGCGGCGCGGGGGCGGGGCGGGGCGGGGGCGGGGCGGTTAGACGGCGGCGAGGACCGCGGCCTCCAGGCGGGCCCGGGTGGCGTCGTCCGGCCAACCGCCGACCAGATAGAAGGCGTCGACCACGTCGGCGCCGAGGGTGGAGATGCGGGCTGCGCGGACCAGGGCACCGGCCTCGTCGAGCGCACAGGCGACCCGGTAGAGCAACCCGGCGGCGTCGGCGGCGCGCAGTTCCAGCAGTACGGCGTCGGTGGCCGCCTCGCGGTGCCAGACCACTCGTGGAGCCGCGCCGCCGCCACGGCTGGCGAGCGCACGGCCACGCAGCCGTTGGGTGACCGATACGTCACCGGCGACGGCCCGACGCAGGTCGGCGCGGAGGGGGACCGGGTCCGGAGGAAGGCCGTAGCGCGGCTGCACCCGGCACTCGACCAGGGCCCGGCCGTCGACGGCGGAGGCGTCCGCGGAGATCACCTCCAGCCGGTGCAGCGCCAGGCAGCCGGCCACCGTGGCGAGCAGGCCACGCCGGTCGGCCGCCGCGACCGACACCCGGTCGCCGGTCAGGTGGACGACCGGCAGTGGCCCGGCCAGCAGCTCCGGGTCCGGGGCGGGTGGCTCGGGGAGTACGCCGGTGTCCAGCGCGGTGCGTACCCGGGCGACCAGTTCGGCGACGAGTCGGCCCTTCCAGTCGGACCAGGCCGCCGGCCCGGTCGCCGCCGCGTCGGCGCGGACCAACGCGTGCAGCACATCCAGGGTGCCGGTGTCACCGACCGCCTCGGCCACCGAGGCGATGGTGACCGGGTCGGACAGGTCCCGGCGGGTGGCCACGTCGGGCAGCAGCAGGTGCAGCCGGACCAGCTTGCCGATCAGCTCGACCTCCGGGGCGGGCAGACCGACCCTGGTGGCCACCGCCTGGGCAACCGGCACACCGACGGTGCTGTGGTCACCGGGGAGGCCCTTGCCGATGTCGTGCAGGAGAGCGCCGAGGAGCAGCAGGTCGGGGCGCTCCACCTCGCGGGCGTGCCGGCTGGCCTCGTGCGCGGTCTGCACGAGGTGCCGGTCGAGGGTGAAGCGGTGCACCGGGTTGTGCTGGGGCAGGCTGCGCAGCCGGGTCCACTCCGGCAGCCAACCGTCGACCAGCCCGTACCGGTCGCAGGTCTCCCAGGCCGGCACCAGGCCGGCACCGGCGCCGAGCAGGGTGATCAGCGCGGCCCGGGCCTCGGCCGGCCAAGGGGCCGGCAGTGGCGGGCAGTAGGCCGCCAGCCACTCGCAGGTGGCCCGCGCGATGGGGATTCGGGTCGTGGCCGACGCGGCGGCCACCCGCAGCGAGAGGCTCGGGTCGGGGCGCGCCCCGATCGCCGTACGGGCGAGCACCAGCTCGCCGTCGTGTTCGACCACGTCGCGGGCGACCGGGCGGCGGGCCGGGCGGCCGTTTCCGCCCCGGGACCGACCGGAGCGCAGCCGGTCGGCGGCCCGGAAGGCGTCGTCCAGGGCGTGGCTGACCGTGCGGGCGTCACCGGCGACCCGACGCAGCAGCGCGTCGCCGTCTTCCACGACGGCTCCAGGCCGCCTCGCGGCGTCAGACGCGCCGGGCTGGAGTTGTCGCAGGCCGAGCAGGGTGGCCACCCCGTCGCGCTCCTGGGCGACCAGCCGGTCGACCCGTCGGCCGACCTGCTGGTGCAGGGCGTCGCGGGTGTCCAACAGGCGCAGGTGGGCGGCGCGTACGGCGGGACGCAGCGCGTCGGTGATGCCGGCGGCGGAGATCGCCCGCAGCAGCCCCACGTCGCGCAGACCACCGGCGGCCTCCTTGAGGTCACCCTCCAGCAGGAACGCCAGCTCACCGTGGGCCTGCCAGCGGGCTTCGGTGACCTCCCGCAGGCCGGGCAGGTGCCGCACGGCGGTACGCCGCCAGTGGTCGGCGGCGGTGCGGATCAGCGCGTCGGCCAGCGCCTGGTCGCCCACGATCAGCCGGGCGTCGAGCAGCCCGAGGGCGACCTTGACGTCGTCCTGGGCCACCGAGAGCGCCTCGGCGACGGTGCGTACGGAATGGTCGAGCCGCAGGCCCGCGTCCCAGATCGGGTACCAGACCGAGGCGGCCAACTCGTCCGTGCCGGGCACCCCGGCGTGCACCAGCACCAGGTCGAGGTCGCCGTACGGGGCGCACTGCCGCCGACCCAACCCCCCGACGGCTAGCAGTGCCACCCCGTCCCGCGCCGGCAACAACCCTCGTAAGAAGGTGTCGTAAGCGGCGGCCCGCCCCCGCCGGGCCGCCTCCCCGATCCCCCCGGGAACCCCGACGACCTCGTTGATCAAGAGGTTCGCGTCGCCGTCGTCGGCGTTTCCTGACGCGTTCTTCTTGATCAACGAGGTCATGTCAGTCGTGGCCGAGGTCAGAGTGCGTCTAGGCCGCGTTCGCCGGTACGTACCCGGACGACCTCTTCGACACCGGTGACCCAGACCTTGCCGTCACCGATCTTGCCCGTACGGGCAGCGCCGACGATGGCGTCCACCACCTTGTCCACGTCGATCTCGTCGGTGAGCACCTCGACCCGGATCTTGGGCAGGAACTCGACCGTGTACTCGGCACCCCGGTAGACCTCGGTGTGCCCCTTCTGCCGCCCGTACCCCTGAACCTCGCTGACGGTCAGCCCGGCCACCCCGAGGGCGTGCAGGGCCTCCTTCACCGCGTCCAGCTGGTACGGCTTGATGACTGCGGTCACCAGCTTCATGTCCAACCCCTCCATCCCAGGAACGTTAACCGGCGACCTTTTCGCTTACCGGCTCGGCGGGCTCCGCCTCCGGCTTGGCACCGCTCGCCGTGCCGCCACCGGGGGTGCCGATGCCGGCCATCGCGAACGCGCTACCCGTGCCGCCGCCGGCCGGGGACAGGTCGTAGCTGCTCTCGGCGTGCTCGGCGATGTCGATGCCCTCGACCTCCGCCTCGCCCTTGACGCGGAAGCCGATCGTCTTCTCGATGACGAAGGCGAGCACCCAGGCGATGCCGAACGACCAGGCGGTGACGATCAGGCCGGCGAGGGCCTGACGCCCCAGCTGGGTCGCGCCGCCGCCGTAGAAGAGACCGTCGGAGGCGCCCACCACGTCGGTGATCGCGGCGTTGACCGAGTTGGTGGCGAAGAGGCCCAGCCAGAGCGAGCCGATCCAACCACCGACGAAGTGCACGCCCACCACGTCGAGCGAGTCGTCGTAGCCGAGCTTGTACTTGAGGCTGACGGCGAGCGCGCACACCGCGCCGGCGACGATGCCGAGCAGGACGGACGCCCACGGCGCGATGAAGCCACAGGCCGGGGTGATGGCGACCAGACCGGCGACGGCGCCGGACGAGGCACCGACCATCGTCGGCTTGCGGGTCTTGACCCACTCGACAGCGATCCAGCCGAGCACCGCCGCCGCCGTGGCGAGCTGGGTGTTGATGAAGGCGAGACCGGCGACCGAGTCGACGGTCAGCTCCGAGCCGGCGTTGAACCCGAACCAGCCGAACCACAGCAGACCCGCACCGAGCGCGACCAGCGGGATGTTGTGCGGCTTCATGCCCTCACGCGGCCAACCGAGCCGCTTACCGAGGACCAGGGCCACGGCCAGGGCCGCCGCACCGGCGTTGATGTGCACCGCGGTGCCACCGGCGAAGTCCAGTGCGTGGATGTCACCGCCGATGATGCCGCCGCCCCACACCCAGTGGGCGACCGGGAAGTAGACCAGGGTGGCCCAGCCGAAGGCGAACAGCAGCCAGCCGGCGAACTTGGCCCGGTCGGCGATGGCACCACTGATCAGCGCGACGGTGATCACCGCGAAGACCATCTGGAAGGCCATGAACACGTAGAGCGGGACCCCGATGCCGCTGGGGTTCTCCGCCGTGGCACCCCACAGGTCGGTCTCGGCGAGGAAGGTCTTGGTGCCGAGGTACGCGCCCGGGTCGCCCCAGAAACCGTTCACGTCGGCCCCGAAGGCGACGCTGAATCCGTAGAACCACCACAGAATAGAGATGAGCCCGATAGCCGAGAAGCTCATCATCATCATGTTGAGTACGCCCTTGGCCCGGTTGAGGCCGCCGTAGAACAGCGCCAGTCCGGGGGTCATGAGCAGCACGAGCGCGGTCGAAACCAGCAGCCACGTGGTATTGGCGCCGTCGATCGTCGGTGCTTCAGGCACGCTGGCCTCCTAAAGGTGAAGTCCTCCTTCGCGGCTTTCCGGGGCAGCGTCGCCCGTAGGCCGGTTGCGCGGAAGCTTCGCGGCCGGCTGTTTCACTTTGGGTCCCGTGCGGGTTTCCGTTTCGTGACGGGTTGTTTCGGACGTGTCACGAACTCCGCACAGTCAGCAGCATGGACGATTGTGGATCGACCGGACGGCGAACGTCGATGGCTGACCGGTCAGCGGCATCGACCGGTGCGCGTGCCGGGCCCGGCCGAGCAAAGGACCGGTACGGGTTACGGGCCCGGCCGGGCATCGACCGACCGGCGCTCAGCGGAGGGCGTTCTCCAGGGCGTGCCGCTCGTAGTCGAGCAGCCGCAGATCGCGCATCGGCCGGCGCAGGTGGCCCTTGTGCACGATCCGGACGAACGCCGGCTCACCGGCGGCGGCCATCCGGCGGATCCCCTCGACGTGGTCGACGATCCGTTTCCGGATGGTCCGGATCAGCCGGTGCCGGTCCCGCGGGATCAGCCCGTACGCGTCGGCGAAGAGCCGGAGGCGGCGGGGCCGGTCCGGGTGCTTCCAGCCCAGCGTGATCGAGTCGCGGTCCGCGAAGATCGGTACCCAGGTCCAGGCCGCGTACGCCACGTCGTAGATCCGCGCTCCGGGCGAGGCGAGGTCGAAGTCGATCAGCCCGAGGGTGCCGTCCGGACGCCAGATCACGTTGTGCGGCGCGGCGTCGTGGTGGCAGATCACCTCGGTGTCCGGTGGCGGGGGCCCGAACGAGCGCCAGACCGCCGACTGCGGAGGCGTGAAGCCGTACTGGGCGTCGTGGAACATCCGCAGCATGGTGGCGACGGTGACCAGGGCCTCGTCGGTCACCCAGTGCGGGGCGAGCGGATACTCTCCGCACTCCCCCTCCAGGTACGACAGCACCTCACGGTTGCGCTCGTCCATCCCGAGGGCTCGGGGGGCGCCGGTGAACCCCACGTACTCCAGGTGGCGCAGTAGCGCGTGCACGGACGGGGTCCACGGCCCGGCGTTGCGCCGGACCGTGTCACCCACGCGGACAACGGTGCTCACGTTGCCGCCGTGCAGCGGGATCTCCTGCGAAGTCACGTACGGTCTCCCGAGGCGCTGCGACGGATGGCCGGGGTCACGCCAGCCCGCGTACGCGCGATCGTCAGTGGTCACCCGAGACTACGCGTCCCGGCCGGTGGCCTCGGTCCCCAGCAACGCGTCGACGAACTGCGCCGGGTCGAACGGGGCCAGGTCGTCCTTGCCTTCGCCGAGGCCGACCAGCTTCACGGGGATGCCGAGCTTGCGCTGCACGGCGATCACGATGCCGCCCTTCGCGGTGCCGTCGAGCTTGGTCAGCACCACACCGGTCACGTTGACCACGTCGGTGAAGACCCGGGCCTGCTCCAGGCCGTTCTGCCCGGTGGTGGCGTCCAGGATGAGCAGTGTCTCGTCGATCGGGCCCTGCTTCTCCACCACGCGCTTGACCTTGGCCAGCTCGTCCATCAGGCCGACCTTGTTCTGCAGGCGGCCGGCGGTGTCGATGAGCACGGTGTCCACGCCGGTGTCGATGCCGCGCTTGACGGCGTCGAAGGCGACGCTGGCCGGGTCGGCGGCCTCGGGCCCCCGGACGGTCTCCGCGCCGACGCGCGAGCCCCAGGTCTCCAGTTGGTCGGCGGCGGCGGCCCGGAAGGTGTCCGCCGCCCCGAGCAGCACGCTGCGACCGTCGGCCACCAGCACCCGGGCGATCTTGCCGCAGGTGGTGGTCTTGCCGGCGCCGTTGACGCCGACGACCAGGACCACCGCCGGCACGCCGTCCTTGGGGGCGGTCCGCAACGAGCGGTCCAGGCTCGGGTCGAGCGCGTTGACCAGCTCGGCGGCGAGCAGTGCCCGCAGCTCGGAGGCCGAGCGGGTGCCGAGGACCCGGGTGCGCTCGCGGAGCCGGTCGACGATGTCGCGGGTGGCGTCGACGCCGACGTCGGCGGTGATGAGGCTGTCCTCGATCTCCTCCCAGACGTCCTCGTCGAGGTGGTCGCGGGCGAGCAGGCCGAGCAGGCCCTTGCCGAACACGTTCTGTGAACGGGACAGCCGCGAGCGGAGCCGGACCAGCCGCCCGGCGGTCGGCTCGGGGACCTCGACCTGCGGTGCGAGCACCGGCGGCGGCTCGACCAGGACGCCGGTGGACAGATCGGACTCCGGTGCCTCGACCGGTGGCCCGGCGAGATCCTCCTCGGCCCTGGTGTCGACCTCGGTGCGCGGCAGCGGGGGCTCGGGCCGCCGCCGCAACCGCGGCACGACCAGCCCGACTGTGCCGGCGATCAGCACACCGAGCAGGACCAGAGCGAGGACGAGATATTCGGCCATGCCGGAATCCTGTCAGATGCGGGCGGCGGCGTCCCAGCCACCGCACCCCGAGCGGTGCTCGGAGCCCCAGCCACCGCATCCCGAGCGGTGCCCGGAGCCTCAGCCACCGCACCCCGAGCGGTGCCCGGGGTCTCAGCACCGCACGCGGCCGGCGCCAGCTAACCGGCGGTAGGCTCGGCCGCATGTCCGCCGCACACCTCCTCATCGGCCCACTTCTGCGGCGAGTGGTGGACACCCGGGCGACGATCTGGGTAGAGACGGCGGCGCCCGCCGTGGTCACCGTCCGCACCGCCAGCGGCGCCACCGGCACCGCGCCCACCTTCTCGGCGTACGAGCACCACTACGCCCTCGTCGTGGTGGAGGGGCTCGCCCCGGACAGCGAGACCACCTACGAGGTGCTGGTCGACGACGAGATCGTCTGGCCGGTGCCGAGCAGCGGGTTCCCGCCGAGCGTGATCCGCACCCGCGCCGCGGACGATCGGGACCAGCCGGTCAATCTGATCTTCGGCTCGTGCCGGGAGACCACCCAGCACGCCACCACCCGCAAGCTGCCACCGGACGCCCTGGACGCGTACGCCCGGCGGTTGATGGCCGACCCGGAGTCGCACCCGCTGCCCGACCTGCTGGTGCTGCTCGGTGACCAGGTGTACGCCGACGTCACCTCGCCGACCGTGCGCCGGCTGCTGCGTCGACGGCGGCGGCGGCCGAAGGGCGCTCCGGCCGACCAGGTGGTGAGCTTCGACGAGTACACCAAGCTCTACCTGGAGTCCTGGCGTGATCCGGAGATCCGCTGGCTGCTCTCCACCGTGCCGAGCGTGATGATCTTCGACGATCACGAGATCATCGACGACTGGAACACCTCGGCGGCGTGGCGAGCCGAGGTGCGCGAGCAGCCGTGGTGGCAGGAGCGGATCGGCAGTGGGCTCGCCTCGTACTGGGTCTACCAGCACCTGGGCAACCTCTCCCCGGACGAGATCGTCGCCGATCCGGTCTTCGCGAAGGTCGCCGCCGCCGAGGACGCCACAGGCGTGCTGCGCGAGTTCGGCCACCGGGTCGACCAGGAGTCCGACCTCGCGCACGACACCGAGCGCTGGCGCGCGGTGCAGTATCAGTGGAGTTACGCACTGGACCTGGGCCGGACCCGGCTGGTCATGCTGGACAACCGGTGCAGCCGGGTGCTCGAGCCCAACAGCCGGGCGATGCTGCCCCCCGGCGAGTGGGCCTGGTTCCTCGACCAGGCGCACGGGGTCTACGACCACCTGGTGGTGGGCGCCTCACTGCCCTGGCTACTGCCGCAGGGCATCCACCACATCGAGGCGTGGAACGAGAAACTGGCGGACTCGCGCCGGCCGTGGGTGGCGCGCGGGGCGGAGAAGCTGCGCCGCGCCCTGGACCTGGAGCACTGGGCGGCCTTCCGACGGTCCTTCGAGGCGCTCGCCGAGACGTTCGCCCGCATCGGCACCGGCACGCCGCGGCAGTCCGGCGCCCGGATCGGGGCCGGCCCGGCGTACGCCCCACCGGCGTCGATCAGCGTGCTCTCCGGTGACGTGCACCACTCGTACGTGGCGCGGGCCCGGTTCGCCGACCCTGCGGTGGTCACCCCGGTGCACCAGCTCACCTGTTCGCCGATCCACAACCAGGTGCCGGCGGGCATCCGTCCGCTGATGCGGCTGGGCTGGTCGCCCGGTCCGGCCGGGGCCACCCGGGCGTTGGCCCGTTCGGCGGGCGTACGCCGACCGGGTCTGCGCTGGCGCAAGCTGGCCGGCCCGTACTTCGGCAACGCGGTGGCCACCCTGACCCATCGGGGGCGCGGGGCCGACGTGGTCATCGAGGGCACGACGAAGGACGGGCACCTACGCCCGGTGATGCGGCGTCGACTCTCCGCCAGTGGCGAGCCGGCAGCGCCGTAGTCTCTACGCCGTGGACGAGCACCTGCCGGAGCCGATCCGGGCGGTCGAGCACGAGTTGACCGCTCTGCTGCGCCGTGGCCGGGCGGTCTCCTGGGAGATCGCCCGGGAGGTGCACCCGAACCTGGAGCCGAACACCTACGGGTTGCTGCTCTGGTTGCGTCGTAGCGGGTCGATCCGGTTGACCGAGTTGGCGGCGCGGCTGGGCGTGGGCAAGGGGACGCTGAGCCGGCAGATCAACGCTTTGGAGGTCCTCGGTCTGGTTCACCGCGACCCCGATCCGAGTGACCGGCGGGCCGCGCAGATCAGCCTCACCGAGGAGGGGCAGCGCCGGTTCGACGTCGCCCGCTCGGCCCGGTTGGGCGAGTTCCTGCGCGCCCTGGACGGCTGGCCAGAACGGGACGTGGAGGAGTTCGCCCGGCTGCTCGGCCGGTTCAACGACTCCTGGCAGTAGCCGCACACCGCCAGGGACGCCTGGCAGTAGCCGTACAGGACCGGGGAATAGGGCACCGGTCCCACAAGTTGTTGCTTCAGGCAACCAAGGCATACGGTTGCCTCAGGCAACTCACAGGCGGCCCGTGCGTACCAGCCCCGCCGTTCCACCTCGACTCCGCTCGGAGGCAACAAACGATGAGCCAGGCGACAGCGCCTCCCCAGGCGACCGCCGTGACCATGACCCACCGGCAGATTCTGGAAGCACTCTCCGGCCTGCTGCTGGGCCTGTTCGTCGCGATCCTCTCCTCCACGGTCATCTCGAACGCGCTGCCGCGGATCATCACCGAACTGCACGGCGGCCAGTCCGCGTACACCTGGGTGGTGACCTCGGCCCTGCTCGCGACCACCGCGACCACCCCCATCTGGGGCAAGATGGCCGACCTGACCAGCAAGAAGACCCTGGTCCAGCTGGCCCTGGGGATCTACGTGCTGGGCTCGGTGCTCGCCGGCCTCGCCCAGGGCACCGGTGAGCTGATCGCCTGCCGGGTGCTCCAGGGCGTCGGTGCCGGCGGCCTCACCGCCCTGGCTCAGGTGATCATGGCCACGATGATCGCGCCCCGCGAACGCGGCCGCTACAGCGGCTACCTCGGCGCCGTGATGGCCGTCGGCACCATCGGCGGCCCGCTGATCGGCGGCGTGATCGTCGACACCTCCTGGCTCGGCTGGCGCTGGTGCTTCTACGTCGGGGTGCCGTTCGCCATCCTCGCGCTCATCGTGCTCCAGAAGACCCTGCACCTGCCGGTTGTCAAGCGGAAGGCCGAGATCGACTGGTGGGGCGCCACCCTGATCACCGCGGCCGTCTCGGTGCTGCTGATCTGGGTCTCGCTCGCTGGCGACCAGTTCGCCTGGGCCTCCTGGCAGACCGCCGCCATGGTCGTCGGTGCCCTGGTCCTCGGCGCGCTGGCGATCCGGGTCGAGACCCGGGCCGCCGAGCCGATGATCCCGCCGCGGCTGTTCCGCAACCGCACCATCACCCTCGCCGTCGTCGCCAGCATCGCGGTCGGTGTGGGCATGTTCGGCGCGTCGATCTTCCTGGGCCAGTACTTCCAGATCAGCCGCGGTCAGAGCCCGACCATGTCCGGTCTGATGACCCTGCCGATGATCCTCGGCCTGTTGGTCGCCTCCACGGTCATCGGGCGGGTCATCAGCAAGACCGGCCGCTGGAAGCGGTATCTGGTGATCGGTTCGGCGCTGCTCACCGTCGGCTTCGCGCTGATGGGCACCCTCCGCGCCGACACCAGCTTCACCCTGCTCAGCGTCTACATGCTGGTGATCGGCGTCGGCCTGGGCATGACCATGCAGAACCTGGTCCTCGCCGTGCAGAACACCGTCGGCCCGCACGAACTCGGCGCGGCCAGTTCGGTGGTGGCGTTCTTCCGCAGCCTGGGTGGCGCGATCGGCGTCTCCGCCCTCGGCGCGGTGCTCGCCCACAAGGTCAAGGACTACACCGCCGACGGGCTGGCCCAACTCGGCATCCCGGCGTCCAGCTCCGGCAGCGGTGGCGCCCTGCCCGACGTGCACACCCTGCCCGGCCCGCTGCGGGCCGTGGTGGAGAGCGCGTACGGCCACGGCGCCGGTGACATCTTCCTGGCCGCCGCCCCGTTCGCCCTGATCGCGCTGATCGCGGTGGCCTTCATCAAGGAGGTGCCACTGCGCCAGCACAACGGCAACCCGGTTTCCGACGAGGTCGAGCGGGAATCGACACTCGCCGCCGGGGCTGGCGCACCCGTGATCCGTACCGGCGAGCAGAGGTGAGGTAGAGCCATGGGCGTGGGAGCACCGGACCGCGAGGAGTACGGCCCCCGGACCCGACCGTTGCCCTTCGAGCGCGGCACGGACGGGCCTCGAATGATCATGGTGGGCGTCGACGGCACCCGTACCTCCGAGCGGGCCGGCTCCTACGCCGCGGGCCTGGCCCGTCGGCAGGGCGCCGCCCTGGTGGTGGTCTTCGTCAGCTCGCCGAGCGGGCTGACCGCCCTGGTGCCCGGCATGGACGCCGGCGCGGTCCAGCGCACCCACGACGAGTTGGCCGACGAGCTGCGCCGGGAGTGTCGGCGCGGCGCCGAGCAGTGGGGCATTCCGGTGACCCTGCTGGTGCGGCGCGGCGACGCGTACGCCGAGCTGCGCGCGGCGGCCGACGAGTTCCAGGCCGACATGGTGGTGGTCGGCGCCTCCGAGCAGGCCGGACACCGGCTGGTCGGCTCGGTCGCCACCCGGCTGGTCCGCGCCGGACGCTGGCCCGTCGTCGTGGTGCCCTGATAACCCGTCGCGGCGTGTCCGAGGTGCCGGGCAGGATGCGCGGCATGACCTGGATCGCACCGGAGATCACCCGGACCCCCGAACCGTACGTCGGCGACGAGCGCACCATGCTCGACGGCTGGCTCGACTACCACCGACAGACACTGCTGCTCAAGTGCGCCGGCCTGACCGAGGAGCAGTTGCGGACGCCGAGCGTGGAACCCTCCGGGCTGACACTGCTCGGCCTGGTCCGGCACCTGGCCGAGGTCGAGGCCTGGTGGTTCCGGGAGAACTTCGCCGGCCAGCAGGTCGACTACCCGTACTTCACCCCGGAGACACCGGACGCCGACCACGACGTCAGCGCGGCCAACGCCGAGGCCGACTTCGCCACCTTCCACCGCGAGGTGGCGCTGGCCCGCGAGGCTGCCGCCGGTCACTCGCTCGACGAGACGTTCACCGAGGTCAGCGCGAAGAAGCGCACCTTCAACCTCCGCTGGGTGTACGTCCACATGATCGAGGAGTACGCCCGGCACAACGGTCACGCCGACCTGATCCGGGAACGCATCGACGGCGTCACCGGCGAGTGACAGGCGCTCAGTAGTCCAGGGCCGCCCGCAGGTAGCGCAGGTCGGCGTGGCCGCCCCAACGGTGCGCCGACAGCCCGGCGGACCGGGCACCCCGTACGGCCCAGTCCTCGTCGTCGACGAAGAGCACCCGGGCCGGCGGGGTGGCCAGCGCCTGGCAGGCGGCCTGGAAGTATTCCGGGGCGGGCTTGTGCACCCCGAGCGTGGAGGAGTTGACCACCACGTCCAGCTCGCCGACCAGGCCGAGCGCGGTCAGGTCGGCGTCGAGCAGGTCGGTGGCGTTGGTGGCCAGGCCGACCCTGATCCCGGCGGCACGTACCTCGCGGACGAAGTCGAGCACCTCGGTGTCCACCTCACCCCGGTAGCGCTGCCACTGCTCCACCGCCGCGCGGGCCCGGTCCGGGCCACCGGCCGGCTCGGCGAGCGCGTCCGCCACGCTGCTCACCCACTCGGCGTGGCTGAGCCGGCCGGTGAGCACCGGCTGAAGCCGGCCCCACTGCATGGCGATCTCGAGGAGAACCCCGTCGGCGAGGCCGTACTCCCGCTCCACCTCGGCGGCGACCGCCGGGTCGAACCGGCGCAGCACGCCATCCAGATCCAGCAGGAGCGCCGTCGCGCGTTCCCGAGCCACTACCCGTTCTCCTCGCCGCGGCCGTGCCGCTGGTCGTCCTCGTCGGCCCGGTTGAGCCGTTGGCTGATCACCTGAGTGACCCCGCTGCGCATGGTCACGCCGTAGAGCGCGTCGGCGATCTCCATCGTCCGCTTCTGGTGCGTGATGACGATCAGCTGACTCTTCTCCCGCAACTGTGCCAGCAACAGGATCAGCCGGCCCAGGTTGACGTCGTCCAGGGCCGCCTCCACCTCGTCCATGATGTAGAACGGGCTGGGTCGGGCGCGGAAGATCGCCACCAGCATGGCCACCGCGGTCAGCGACCGCTCACCACCGGAGAGCAGCGACAGCCGCTTGATCTTCTTGCCCGGCGGGCGCGCCTCCACCTCGACGCCGGTGGTGAGCAGGTCATCCGGCTCGGTGAGGATCAGCCGGCCCTCGCCGCCGGGGAAGAGCACGGTGAACACCTGCTCGAACTCCCGGGCGGTGTCCTCGAAGGCGCTGGCGAAGACCTCCAGGATCCGCTCGTCCACATCCTTGACCACGGTGAGCAGGTCCCGACGGGTGGCCTTGAGATCCTCCAACTGCTCGGAGAGGAACTTGAAACGCTCCTCCAGGGCGGCGAACTCCTCCAGCGCGAGCGGGTTGACCTTGCCGAGCAGGGCGAGTTCGCGTTCCGCCTTCGCGGCCCGCTTCTCCTGCACCGGCCGCTCGTAGCGCACCGGCTCGGGCACCGGCAGACCGTCCCGTTCGGCCGCCGCGACGTCCACCTGGGTCGGCGGAACGGGCTGGGTGGGGCCGTACTCGGCGACCAGCGTCTCCACGTCCAGCCCGAAGTCCTCGGCGGCCTTCGCCTCCAACTGCTCGATGCGCAGTCGCTGCTCGGCCCGGGCCACCTCGTCGCGGTGCACCTGGCTGGTCAGCCGCTCCAGCTCCGCGCCGAGCCGCTTGGCCGCTCCGCGTACCTCCTGGAGCTCCGCCTCCCGCGCGGCGCGCTCCAGGGCGACCGCGTCGCGGTGCTCCTCGGCGGTCGCGATCGAGGTGGTCAACCGGGTCAACGCCTCCCGGGCGCCACCGGCGACGGACCGCGCGATGCCCGCCCCCCGGGCGCGGGCGGCCCGCCGGGCCGCCGCACGTTCCCGGGCGGCCCGCTCCGCGGTGGCCTGCCGGGCGAGTGAGTCGGCCCGGCCGGCGATCGAGGAAACCCGCTCCTCGGCGGTACGCACGGCGAGCCGGACCTCCATCTCGTTCTGCCGGGCCTGCGGCACCATGGCCGCCAGTTGGTCCCGTTCCTCGGTGGACGGCTCGGCGTCGACCGGGGTCTCCTCGGCCAGCCGTAGCCGCTCCTCCAGCTCGGCGAGCGCGGTGAGGTCCCGTTGCCGGGCCGCCTCGGCGCGGGAGCGGGAGTCGCCGAGCCGGTCGGTCTCCGCCTTCGCGGACCGGGCCGCCGCGCCCAGCTCGGCCAACCGGCGAGCGGCGGCGTTGCGGTGGCTCTCCGCCTCGCGCTTCTCGGCGGCGGCGTGCTGCACGGCCTCCTTGGCGGCTGCCACCTCGGCGCGCGCCTCGACCAACTGGTCACGCAGCTCCAGGCCAGCGCGTTCGGCGGTGAGCCGGTTGGCGCGGGCCTCCTCGACGGCGGCCTGCACCTCGATGTAGCTGGGGGCCTTGGCCGACCCGCCCGCCGCCGCGTACGCCCCGACCACGTCACCGTCCGGGGTGACCGCCCGCAGCTCGGGGTTGCTGGCGACCAGCTCGGCGGCGGCGGCGAGATCGTCGACGAGTGCCACGTCCCGCAGGGCCCGGTGCACCGCCGGACGCAGCTCGGCGCTGCACTCCACCAGGTCGGGCGCCCACCGGGCGTCGTCCGGCAGCTTCGGGCGCAGCGCGTCCGCGGAGCCGGTCATACCGGGCCCCGCCGGGCTACCGACCAGCAGGCCGGCCCGACCGGCGTCGGAGATCTTGAGCAGGCGCATCGCCTCGACGGCCTCGTCCACCCCGCTGACGGCGACCGCGTCGGCGAGACCGCCGAGCGCGGCGGCCAGCGCGGCCTCGTGGCCCGGCGCGACGGTGAGCAGCCCGGCGAGGCTGCCGAGCAGGCCGGGCACGTCGCCGGCGCGGGCGAGCAGCGCCCCGGCGCCGTCCTTGCGCCGCAGCCCGAGCGCCAGTGCCTCCTCCCGGGCCTTCCAGGTGGCGGCGTCCTTCTCCGCCGCCCGCTCGGCGTCGGACAGCGACCGCACGGTGGCCTGCGCCCGCTCCTGCACGGCGACCGCCTCGGCGTGCCGGGCGTCCAGGTCGGCGTTGTCCCGGTCGGCCTCGGTGGACTGGGCGGCGACCGCGTCCAGGTCGGCCTGCGCCTGCTCGGCGCGGCCCAGCGCGTCGGCGTGCGCGATGGCGAGGCGTTCGATCTCCTCGCCGGCGCTGGTGGTCCGGGCCCGGGCGGAGTTGACCTGGCCGGTGAGCCGGGCCATCCCCTCCCGTCGGTCGGCGATGGCCTTGGCCGCGGCGACCAGCTCGCGCTCGGCGGCGGCCAGCTGCCGCTCCAGCTCCTGACGGTGCTCGACCGCCTCGGCCAGGCGGATCTGGTCGTCGGTGAGCGCGCCGCGCAGCTCCTCCTCCTGCTCGCGGACGCGCTCCGCCTCGGCCTCCAGCTGGTCCGGGTCGCGGCCGGGTCGCTCGTCGTCGCCGGTGGCGCTGAGGTGCCGCAACCGCTCGCGGGCCAACTGCTCGATCGAGCGGAAGCGTTCCTGCAGGGCGGAGAGCTTGTACCAGGTGTCCTGGGCGGCGGCCAGCAGCGGAGCGTCCTCCGCCAGGGCGGCCTCCAGCTCGCCGAGCCGGCCCTGCACCTCGGCGTGCTCACCCTCGATCTGCTCGCGCCGCTCGCGCAGCGCGGTCTCGTCGGCGATCTCCCGGTCCAGTGTGGTCCGCAGCGTGGCCAGGTCGTCGGCGAGCAGGCGCAACCGGGCGTCACGCAGGTTGGCCTGGATGGCGGCGGCGCGCCGGGCCACCTCGGCCTGCCGGCCCAGCGGCTTGAGCTGACGACGCAGCTCGGCCGTGAGGTCGGTGAGGCGGTTGAGGTTGGTCTGCATCGCGTCGAGCTTGCGCAGCGCCTTTTCCTTGCGCTTGCGGTGCTTGAGGACGCCGGCCGCCTCCTCGATGAACGCCCGGCGGTCCTCCGGCTTGGCGTGCAGCATGCCGTCGAGGCGGCCCTGCCCGACGATGATGTGCATCTCCCGGCCGATGCCGGAGTCGGAGAGCAGCTCCTGGATGTCGAGCAACCGGCAGGAGTTGCCGTTGATCTCGTACTCGCTCTCACCGGAGCGGAACATCCGGCGGGTGATGGAGACCTCGGTGTACTCGATCGGCAGCGCGCCGTCGGTGTTGTCGATGGTGAGGGTGACCTCGGCGCGACCCAGCGGCGCCCGGCCGGCGGTGCCGGCGAAGATGACGTCCTCCATCTTGCCGCCCCGCAGGGCCTTGGCGCCCTGCTCGCCGAGGACCCAGGCGATGGCGTCGACGACGTTGGACTTGCCTGAGCCGTTCGGGCCCACCACACAGGTGATCCCGGGCTCCAGCTTCAACGTCGTGGCGGAGGCGAAGGACTTGAACCCCTTCACCGTCAGGCTCTTGAGATACACCTACTCGATCCTCGTCCGGTGGCCGCCGTACCGTCGCCGGCTGCGGGGACCTGGGTGAACTCGCAGACTAACCCGGCGGTGGGAGCGGGCCGGCACGCGACCCGCCCCACGTCGCGTCGACCGTGGGCGCGCTGTTGTTCCGTCAGCCGCGAGAAAGACAAACGCCTTTCATGATCGGCTTATCCGTCGAGGCGCTTTTCGGGAACTGCGAGGAGTGCTTCCCGGGCGACCCATCGCAAGATCATGAATCGTTCGCCGTCGAAAAGGTGCCGGACAGTGTTGCGCGCCGGCACAGAGGTGTCGGCGCGCATTTTTGCGATGGTGCGATTCAGTTTTTACGACCTGGAGATCAGGTCAGCGCCGGCTCGGCCAGACGGAGTAGATCGTCCGCCTCCGCCGCAGCCGCCGCGAGCCGATCATTGTCGGCACGCAGACGCGTGATCTCGAACTCCAGTGCCTGAACCCTGGAACGCAGTCGGGTGACCTCGTCGAGCAGACGCCGGTCGGGCGCTGCACCTACGTGGCCGTAGAGGGCCTTCGCCATGCTGACTCCTTGATATGCGCTGCCGGAAAGGCCGGCCAACGCGCGCCCAATTCATACGCGGCTGTCATTCCAGGCTGTATCTGGGCATGACCGGGCGCGACTGGCGACACCTATATATTGAGCCGCAAACCCCTCCTTCGTCAAGTTCTCGCAGGCCGTAGATCATCTCCACGTCGACCTGTCCACTTGTCGGGGGGCTGCCGCAAGGCACGGACACTCTCTGTCCGGACGCCTTTACTGTACGCCCGGATCCGCGGAAGTCCGCACCCTGGCGTCCGACTTCCCCTTAACTCTTTCTTAGCCACGTTGCCGCAGGTCGTAGGCGCGCCGTAGCGTCAGCCCGGCCCGCAACCGACCCCTGGAGGCATAGGCGTGTACGGCTGGACCGATCCGATGGACCCGAACGGCGCCCCCCGGCGCGCCGAGGGACCGACCGACGAGCCGGCCTGGCTGCACGACCGCCCGGAGCCCCGCTCGGCCTACCTCTTCGGCGACGAACCCGGTCAGCCGGGCGACGAGTGGCACCGCGAACAGCCCACCGGTGGCTGGCAGTCGGGCCCGGCGACCCCCGCCGAGCCGGCCGACGCCCACACCCTCGCCGGGCCGGCCCACCAGCCGGAAGGCGAGACCGGCGGTTGGGGCGACAGCCGCCCGGCCCAGGACACCACCGGCGGCTGGCACACCGAGACGCCCGGCGGCTGGCACACCGACACCGACCCGCAGACCACCGACGGCTGGCACGGCACCGCCGAGACCGGACGACCCGGCGAGGGACGGCACCGCTCCCCACGCCGCTGGCGCCGGCCACTGATGATCGGAGGCGCCGCCGCGGCCGCCACCCTCGTGGTGAGCTTCGGCGTCGGCGCGCTCACCCTGCCCGGCGGTGACGACGGGGCCGCGCAACCGACGGCCATCGACGACACCTTCGTCACGTCGGCGCCGCCGACCGAGGAGCCGGCACTGGACACCCTCGCCGCGCCCTCCCCGTCCGCCACCCCCAGCACGGCCTCTCCGAGCCCGTCGCCGAGCAGGGTCGTCAAGCCCACGCCGGCGTCGACGCGGAGCACCGCCGCGTCGCGCCGCAGCGTCCAGCGCAGCAGCGCGCCGAGCAACACCGGCAGCTCCACCGGTACCAACGGCACCGGCGGCACCGTCAGCGCCCAGGCCCGCGAGGTGGTGGACCTGGTCAACGCCGAGCGGGCCAAGGCCGGCTGCAAGGCGCTGAGCATCGACACCAAGCTGATGACGGCCGCCCAGCGGCACAGCCAGGACCAGGCCGACCACCAGAACATGTCGCACACCGGCAGCGACGGCAGCAACGCCGGCACGCGGCTGGACCGGGTCGGTTACGCCTGGCGCACGTACGGCGAAAACGTGGCCTGGAACCAGCAGAACCCGGCCGCGGTGATGGACGCCTGGATGAACAGCTCCGGTCACCGGGCCAACATCCTCAACTGCGCGTTCACGCAGATCGGCGTCGGCATCGCCAGCAGCAACGGACCGTACTGGACGCAGGTCTTCGCGGCACCGCGCTGACCGCGCGTCGTTCCCGCCCCCGCGCTCGTTTGACCCGGTGAGGTACGTCGGGCCGGAGCGTGGGGGCCGCGTACCGGTGCGGGCGGCGACCGGCCGTCCGGGACCCGGGAGCTGCCGATGCGGATCCGGCCGCGGCGACGCATCGCCGTACGCCCACTGCGCCGCGTCCTGTCCGCCGGCGTCGCTCTCGTGCTGGTGGTGCCGGTGTACGGGTGCCGGCCCGCACTGACCCCGCCCGGCGCGCCCACCGCGTGGCCGGCGGAACAGGCCCGGCACTGGCAGTGGCAGTGGCAGGTCAGCGGCCCACTCGACCCGGCGGTGGACGCCGAGGTCTTCCTGCTCGACCCGGTGGCCACCACCGCCGCGCAGACCGCCGAGCTGCGCTCCCGGGACCGCCGGTTGATCTGTCAGGTGAGCGTGGGTTCGGTCCGCTCCGCCGACCCGGACGCCAGCCGGTTCCCCGAGGTCGTCCGGGGGGCGGCCGGGCGTCGACCCGACAGCCGGTGGTTGGACGTCCGGAGTTGGGACGCGCTCCGGCCGGTGCTGGCCGACCGGTTCCGCCTCTGCCGGGGCAAGGGCTTCGGCGCGGTGGCGCTCTTCGACGCCGACGGGTACGCGGCCCGCACCGGATTTCCGCTCGACTTCGACGACCAACTGCTGTTCAACCGCCGGCTGGCCGAGCTGGCCCGCTCGCTGAGCCTCTCCCCCGGGCTGGCCAACGACGTGCCGCAGCTCGCCGCGCTGGCCCCGGATTTCGACTTCGCGGTCAACGAGGAGTGCGTCCGGCTGGCCCAGTGCGCCAAGCTGCTGCCGTTCACCGACGCCGGCAAGCCGGTCTTCCACGTCGAGTACACCGGCTCGACCGACGACTTCTGCGTCACCACCGTCGGCTACGGCTTCGCGTCGATCCGCAAGGACCGCACGTTGGACGCGTCCCGGGAAGCCTGCCCCCTGCCCTGAGCCACGGCCGGGCCGGGCCGCGGTCGCGGCCCGGCCCAGAGCGTTCGGAGGTCAGGGCACCGGCACCAGCTCCGGGGCGGTGGCCGGCGGATCGGTGGGCGCGGGCGCCGGACGCGGACGCAGGAAGCGCGGGGCCCACCAGTTGGCGTCGCCGAGCATGGTCATCAACGCCGGCAGCACCACTCCCCGGATGATGGTGGCGTCCAGCAGGATCGCCGCCGCCAGACCGATGCCGAGCTGCTTCATGTCGATCGTGCTCAGCGTGGCGAAGATCGAGAAGACCCCGACCATCACGATCGCCGCGCTGGTCACCACCCCGGCCGACGAGGTGATCCCGTACGACACGGCGTCGCGGTTGGACAGGCCGGACCGGACACCCTCGCGGATCCGACTGACCACGAAGACGTGGTAGTCCATCGAGAGGCCGAAGAGCACCACGAAGAGGAACAGCGGCAGCCAGGACACGATCGCGCCCATCGACGTGAAGCCGAGCAAACCCTGCGCCCACTCGCCCTGAAAGATCAGCACCAGCAGGCCGTACGCGGCGCCGGCGGAGAGCAGGTTCAGCGCGATCGAGCTGGCCGCGATCACCACCGACCGGAAGGTGAACGCCATGACCAGGAAGGTCAGCACCAGCACGAACCCCATGACCAGCGGCAACTTGTCCCGGACGTGCTGGGCGTAGTCCTCGCTGTCGGCCACGCCCCCGCCCACCGCGTACTCGATGCCGGGGATGCCGCGCAGCTCGGCCGGGACCAGGTCCCCGCGCAGCTTCTCCAACGACTGCACCGACCTGTCGT
The DNA here is from genome assembly GCF_044456765.1 of Micromonospora sp. NPDC050784. Lineage (NCBI taxonomy): Bacteria > Bacillati > Actinomycetota > Actinomycetes > Micromonosporales > Micromonosporaceae > Micromonospora > Micromonospora sp. NPDC050784. Next base: position 64,035 of record NZ_JBITGG010000004.1, read on the forward strand.
CCCGACTGGCGTACGGGGTGGGGATGTCCAGCACCGAGACCCGCCGGTCGGCCGATACCTCGATCTTCGGGCCGTCCGCCTCGGCCGGGGCGAACAGCGGATCGCCGGCCGCCCGGGTGGACAGGTCGGTGAGGGCGGCGCGCACCCGGTCGGTCTGGTCGGCGGGCGCCCGGACGGCCACCACGTGATTGGTGCCGGCGCTCGGGAAGGCGGCGGTGAGCCGGTCGTACGCCTGCATGGCCGGGGTGGTGCGGGGCAGGTCCTCCATGCCGGGGAACTTCAGCTTCATCCCGAGCGCCGGCGCGGCCAACGCGAGCAGCAGCCCGACCGAGATGACAAGCGTCACCACCGGGGCGCGCAGCGCGGGCCGGAGCACCGCGGGCCACAGCCGGGGCGCGCGGGGCTCACCGTGCCGGCCGGTACGCGGCGCGGTCAGTCGCCAGAGCAACGGCACCCGGGGCCGGTCCACCCAGCGACCGAGCCGGGCCAGCAGGGCGGGCAGGACGGTCAGCGAACCGATCACCGCGACGGCGACCACGAGGATCGAGCCGATGGCGAGGGACGAGAAGACCACGTCGCCGGCGAGCAGCAGCCCGGCCATCGAGATGATCACCGCGAAGCCGGAGACCACCACGGCGTGCCCGGAGGTCTCCGCGGCGATCTCCACCGCGTCCAGACCGGACCGGCCCTTGGCGCGTTCCTCCCGCTCCCGACGGATGTAGAACAGCGAGTAGTCGACCCCGACCGCCATGCCGATCAGCAGGATCACCGGTGCCGTGGTGTCGGTCGCCGGCACCAGGTGCGAGGCGAGGGTGGACAGACCCATCGCGGCGGCGACCGAGGAGAGTGCCAGCAGCACCGGCACGCTCGCCGCGATCAGCGCGCCGAACGCGATGATCAGGATCGCCAGGGTGACCGGCAGACTGAGCAGCTCGGCGCGCTTGAAGTCCTTGCCCAGGGTGTCGTCGAGGGCCTGACCGATCGACGGCCCGCCGACCTGCTCGACGCGCAGCTCGGGGTGCGCGGCCTGCACGGCGGCGGTGGTGTCCCGCAACGGCTGTACCCGCTCCGAGGCCGTCTCCGGGTCGCCCGACATGGTGATCGGCAGAAGCAGCGCCGAGCCGTCCCGCGCGGTGACCGGCTGGCCCACCCCGGCCACCCCGGCGACCGTACGCAGCCGGGCCGCCGCGTCGTCGGCCGCCACCTTCGCCGCCGCCTGGTCCAACGCGCCACCCCGGGAGGTGATGAGGACGTTGTCCACGGCCGGGTCCTCGAAGTCACCGGCGTCCACGATCAGGCTGGCCCGCCCCGCCTCGCCGATCGCCTGGTCGTTGCTCGTGGCCTCGTTGAGTCCGGCGGCGCTGCCGCCGACGAAGCACACCGCCACGAACACGGCCCACAGTGCGATCGCCCGCCACGGGTGCTCGGCGCTCCACCGCGCCAGCCGCACCGTCACCGGTCTTCTCCCCATCTCGGGTCCCCCTGTCACGTCAACCCCCTGTCAACGGTGCTGACGTTAGGTGCGTGACGAGGCGGTCACATCGGGGATCGACCCCGGCCCACCCTGGAACCACCAGACCGGGAGCGGGGGTGCGTTCGTCGGGTGTCAGCCCGCGATCCGGAGGGACACCGGGGTCCAGCCCGGAGCGACCCGCGGCGACTCGCCGGCACCGCCCCGAGCTGGCTCCGGGTCATCCCCGAAGGGAACCCCGGGGCCGTGGCTGACAGCGCGGGCAGCTGTACGAGGAGCGGTTCATGAACGCCTCGCGGCGGATCGGCGAACCGCACCGGCGGCACGGCTCGCCCTCGCGGCCGTAGGCGTTCAGCGCCCGGTCGAAGTAGCCACTCTCGCCGTTGACGTTGACGTAGAGGGCGTCGAAGCTGGTGCCGCCCTCGCTGATCGCCTCGGCCAGCACGTCGCGGACGTGGCCGAGCAGGCGGTGCGCGGCCGGGCCGGTCAGCGCGTCGGTGGGTCGCCCGCCATGCAGCCGGGCCCGCCAGAGCGCCTCGTCGGCGTAGATGTTGCCCACCCCGGAGATCAGGGTCTGGTCGAGCAGGGCCCGCTTCACCTCGGTGTGCCGGCGGCGCAGCGCCGCGACGAACGCCTCGTCGGAGAACTCCGGGTCCATCGGGTCGCGGGCGATGTGCGCGATCTCGTCGGGCAACTCGGCACCGCCCTCGCTCACCGAGAGCCCGCCGAACGTGCGCTGGTCGACGAAGCGCAGCTCCGGGCCGTCGTCGGCGAACCGGAACCGGACCCGCAGGTGGGTCTCGTCCGTCGTGCCGGGTGGCTGGAGCAGCAGCTGACCCGACATACCGAGGTGCCCGACGATCGCGTCACCGCTGTCCAGTGGCAGCCACAGGTACTTGCCGCGACGGCGGGCGTCCAGCACCGTCCGGCCGGCGAGCACGTCGGCGAAGTGCACGTCCCCCGGAGCATGCCGACGGACCGCGCGTGGGTGTCGAACCTCGACCGAGGCGATCCGCCGGCCGACGACCCACTGGGCCACCCCCTGCCGGACGGTCTCCACCTCGGGCAGCTCAGGCATGCCGCGAACCCGTCTCGTGGCCGTCGGCACCCCCGGCCGGCAGCGCCTGCGCCAGGTGGTCGGCCCGCTCGGCCTGGGCCGCCCGGTCGGCGCGCTCCAGCGGCCCGAACGGCTCGTCCCGGTCGCCCGGGTCGTTCCGGTCGACCGGCTGGTCCTGGCGGTCGTCGCCGGCCCGACCATCCTGGCCGTCGTCGCCGTTCTGGCCGTTCTGCTCGGCGAGCGTCCGCCAGGCCGCCTCGGCGGCCCGCTGCTCGGCCTCCTTCTTGCTGCGCCCCTCGGCGCCGCCGTACCGGTTGCCGGCCACCACCACCCAGGCCGTGAACGTCTTGAGGTGATCCGGGCCGGTGCCCTCGATCCGGTACTCCGGCACGCCGAGCCCGAGCGCCGCCGTCAGCTCCTGGAGACTGGTCTTCCAGTCCAGTGCGGCCCCGCGACCGGCCGACTCGGCCATCAGCGGGTCGAAGAGCCGATGGATGACGATCCCCGTGGTGTCCAGGCCGTACTGGAGGTAGATCGCGCCGAGCAGCGCCTCCAGCGTGTCGGCGAGGATGCTCGCCTTGTCCCGGCCACCGGTCGTCTCCTCGCCCTTACCGAGCAGCAGGTACGCGCCGAGCCCGTCCGGGCCCAGGCCGCGGGCCACGTCGGCGAGCGCCCGCATGTTGACCACGCTGGCCCGCAGCTTGGCCAACTGCCCCTCGGGCAGATCCGGGTGGTTGTGGAAGAGCGCCGTGGTGATCACCACGCCGAGCACCGAGTCGCCGAGGAACTCCAGCCGCTCGTTGGTGGGCAGCCCGCCGTTCTCGTACGCGTACGACCGGTGGGTCAACGCGCGCTGGAGCAGCTCGGGTTCCAGGCTCACTCCGAAGGCGGCTTCCAGGTGACCGACGGACGCCCGCCGCCGCTTGTCGTTGCTCATGTGCGTACCTCGGTGTCGGTGGAGCGATCGGTGCGATCCGTCGCGGCGTTGCCGTCGAGCAACGCGGAGACCAGTTCGGTGGCGCGCCGCCGCCACAGGTGGGCGGCGAGAGCTATGCCCGAGGCGACGTCGTCGGCGCGGGCGGACCCGTGGCAGACGACCACCGTCCCCGCGACGCCCAGCAGGGCCGCCGCGCGGGGCGCGCCGCCCTCGGCAGGTGGGCCGCCGGCCATCGCGTACGCGCCCTCGATGGCCTTGAGCAGCACGTTACCGGTGAAGCCGTCGGTGACGACCACATCGGCGCGCGCGCCGAGGGCCACGTCGTACCCCTCGACCAGACCGACGTAGCGCGCCCCACCGGGCAGCGGTTCGACGGCGAGCAGAGGGTCGGTGGCGCGGCGGACCCGGTCGCCCTTGCCGGCCTCGGTGCCGACCGAGAGCAGCCCGACCCGTGGCGCGGCGATCGAGTGGGCCACCGCGGCGTACGCGGCGCCGAGCACGGCGTGCCGGGCGAGGGTGGCCGGACGGGGTTCCAGGGAGCCGCCGACGTCGAGCAACACCACCGGCCCCGCCACGGCGGGCAGGGTGGCGGCCAGCGCGGGTTGGCGGATCTCCGGGGAGCGGCCGAGGCCGAGCACGGCGGCGGTGACGGTGGCGCCGGTGGCGCCGGCGGAGACCAGGGCGTCGGCGGTTCCGTCCCGGACGGCGGTGACCGCGGCCCGGACGGTGCTCTCGGCGCGGGCGGCGCTGGGATGGTCGGCCATGCCGACGACATCGCGGACGGGCCGCACCGTGATCCGGGCGCGTTGCGCCGGATCGAGGGCAGCAATCAGCTCGTCGGCGACCTCGGTCGGACCGACGAGAAGCAGATGCAGGTCAGGGTCGGCGCGCATGGCCCGCAGAGCGCCGTCAACCACGACGGCGGGAGCGTCGTCCCCGCCGAGGAGGTCAACGGCGATCCGCGCGGCGCCCGGCTCCACCGGAACGCCGGCCGGAGTGGGCCGGCCGGCGTCGGAGGGAGCCGGAGCACCGGGCGAATGCCAGGGTGCGCGCGCCGCCCGACCTGGGGTCGGGGGCGTCACTCGGCGTCCAGGTCAGACCTCGAGAACCTGGCGGCCGTTGTAGGTGCCGCAGACGGAGCAGGCGGCGTGCGGCAGCTTCGGGGACTTGCACTGCGGGCACGCAACGGTCGCGACCACGGTCGCCTTCCAGTTCGCCCGGCGGGACCGGGTGTTGCTGCGCGACATCTTGCGCTTCGGGACGGCCACGGTTCTTACTCCTCTGTAACGGTCAGTTGCGACAGGCCCGCCCAACGCGGGTCGATCTGCTGGTGACTGTGGTCGGCCGGCAGATCGTCCCAGTGCGCCCCGCATTCAGGGCACAGTCCTGGGCAGTCCTCCCGGCAGAGCGGGTTGGTCGGCAGCGTGAGCACCAACGCGTCCCGCAGCGCCGGCTCCAGGTCGATCAGATCGCCCTGCATCCGGCCCACCTCGTCCTCGTCGGTCGTGGCGTCCGTGGTGCTGTCCTCGTACGCGTACAGCTCCTGGATCGTCACGCCCATCGAGTCGTTGATCTCGCGCAGGCAACGGCCGCACTCGCCCCGGACGGGACCGGTGATGGTCCCGGAGACGAGCACGCCCTCGGACACCGACTGCAACCTCAGATCGAGGTCGAGGTCCGCGCCCTCCGGCACGCCGATCAACTCCACACCGAGGTCCGCCGGTGCCGGCACGACCCGCCGGACCTCACGCAACGCGCCAGGGCGACGCGGCAGGTCCCTCGTGTCGAGGACCAACGGCGACCTGGGGTTGAGTGTCGAAGGCGAGTGCTTGGGCATAGTTAGACTCCGGCCGGTGAGAGGCCGACAAAAAAGGTTACCTGGACGACGCCCGGACCGTCGAACCGGGGGCGACGCCCGCCTGAGAAGTCGGCTGGTGAGGTGCCGCTCAGAAGGGTAGCGGGCGTTCCGCCTCGTCCCCAGCGAAGGTGCCGATCTCCCGCAGCGCGTGCATCTTGTCCCGGCCGCGCTCTATCGAGGCCAGCGCCCGGGTGAGGAACTGCTCGAAGTTGGCCAGGGCGGTGTCGACGTAGTCGTCGACCTCCTCACGCAGGCGCTGCGCCTCGGCGCGGGCCTCGCCGATGATCCGGGCACCCTCGTGCTCGGCCGACACGGTGATCTCGTTCACCGAGACCAGGCGGGCGTGTTCTGCCTCACCCTCGCTGATGATCCGGTCCGCTTCGCGCTTACCGGCTTCCATGATCTTGTCGCGCTCCTCCAGGAGCGCGGCGGCGCGACGCAGGTCGGCGGGGAGATCGGCGCGCATCTCATCGAGGGCAGCGATCATCTCACCCCGGTCGACCATGCAGTTGTTGCGCGACATCGGGACGGAGCGGGCCTGCTCCAGGATGGCGATCAGTTCGTCGATGCGATCGAGCGGGTCCACCGGCTACCTCACTCCTGTCGTTCGTCGGCCGACCTCCATGATGCGGGCTACGGCCGTTCCCCGCGCCACCAATCATGTCGTGCCCGCCCCACCGCCGCCCCACTCACCCCAACCCGGCGAGTCGCGACATAGTCACCCCGCGCCCACCCCACCGCCACACCCGCGCCGATCTTGCACTTTTGGTTACGCCAAAGCACCCCGGAAGGGGCGAACCGGGCACCATAAGTGCAAGATCGCGGAGGTGACGGGGTCAGGGCAGGTCAGGGGCGGGGGCCCAGGCGGGCCTGGAGGGCTTCGCGGACCGGATCGGGGACGTGGGCGGAGATGTCGCCACCCCACTTGGCCACGTCCTTGACCAGACTCGACGAGAGGAACGAGTAGAGCGGGTTGGTCGGCATGAAGAGCGTCTCGACGCCGGCCAGACCGATGTTCATCTGGGCCATCTGCAACTCGTAGTCGAAGTCGCTGACCGCCCGCAGGCCCTTGATCAGCACACTGGCCTGCTGGGCCCGGCAGAAGTCCACCAGCAGCCCTCGGAACGACTCGACCCGCACGTTGCCGTACGACGAGGTCACCTCGCGGAGCATCTCGATGCGCTCCTCGACGGTGAACAGGCCACTCTTCGACTGATTCACCAACACACCGACGATCACCTCGTCGAAGAGCCGACTGGCCCGCCCGATGATGTCGAGGTGTCCGTTGGTGACCGGGTCGAACGAACCGGGACACACCGCACGTCTCATGATCGGCGACCGTACCAAAGGGTGGTCTCGCCGTAACGGCGACTGCGCTCGGGGGTGATCCCGTCCACCCAGTCGAACTCCCTGGTCCGGCGGGACCGCTCCACCACCACCAACGCGTCGGGCACCAGCCAGCCGCCGCCGACGAGCGCGGACAACATGGCGGTGATCTCCTCGTCCGGCACCGCGTACGGCGGGTCGGCGAAGACCACGTCGTACGGCTCGCCGTCCGGGCCGGCGGCCAGCACCGTCGCCACCTTGCCGGTGACCAGACGGGCCGCCGGGCCGGCACGGAGGGCCGCCACGTTCTCCCGGATCACCCGGGCCGCCCGCGGGTCGGACTCGACCAGCAGCACGTGCCGGGCCCCCCGGGAGAGCGCCTCCAGCCCGACCGCGCCGGAGCCGGCGTACAGGTCGGCGAAGCGGGCGCCGTCGAGATCGACCTCGGCCTGGACGGCACTGAAGAGCGCCTCCCGGACCCGGTCCGAGGTGGGTCGGGTGCCGGCGCCGGGAGGCGCGGCGATCCGCCGGCCGCCGAGCGTCCCGGCCACGATCCGGGTCACCGTTTCCTCCTGCTCATGCCCGCGACGCTACGCGATGCGGCGCGGACGCGGTCAGCACGGCGCGGATCCGGGGAGCCGACCGGCCGGCGCCGACGCGGAGCACCTGAGCAGCCCCGACGGCGCGGCATCCACGGTGGAGCCGCGACCGGGCGGACCGTCCCCAGTGATCGGACCGGCACCTTCGGTATATCAAAGATCACGAATCGACTACATTGCCGGATGGCAATGATCTGAACTCCCCTCATTAACCACCCATCAGTACAGTCTCCCCCTGTCCCCGCTTTCGCTGCGGGAACACCACCGCGTCGCGCGACGCCCCGGTGAGCAGGTGACTCCCCGGTCACGATGCCTCCCGGCCTCCCGCCACGCGATCCGTACCCCCTCACCAGGAGCAGGCGTGAACCCTCCCAAGTCTCCGTTCCGGCGCGTCGCGGCCATCGCCGCAGGCGCGCTGATCGGCCTCGCCGGCGTCGTGACGTTCGCCGCACCCGCCAGCGCCCATCACAGCGAGATCCAGGTCAAGGCCGACTGTGACACCGCCACCGGCGAGTGGGTGGCCACCTGGACCGTCAAGACCTTCGCCCCGGGCGACGTCACCAGCTACAAGTTCAGCGAGGTCTCGGCGAAGACGTACGTCGGTGACACCGCCAGCGACGCCACCATCGCCGGCATCACGGCGACCGACGAGAAGGTCTACCCGTACGCCGTCAAGGACGCGGTGACCGCCACCCAGCGCCTGGACGCGAAGACCACCAAGGCCACCCTGGCGGTGCGGGCCATGTGGAACAACGAGTTCGAGGACAAGGAGCTGCGCTCGGCGTCGATCGAGTTCAGTGGCACCTGCGCCAAGGAGCAGCCGCCGGTTCCGGCGACCCCCAAGCCGACCGCCAACGTGGCCGCGGACTGTGACGGCGACGTCGTCGTCAAGCTCGGCAACGCCGAGGACGCCACCGCTCCGGCGAAGTTCACCATCACCGGTGCCGGCGACTTCACCAAGGACGCCACCGTCGCACCCGGCGAGAACAAGTCGGTGAAGGTGCCCGCCAAGAACGCCACCTCCATCAAGGTGGTCGCCGACGGGCTGGACAAGCCGCTCTTCGAGGGCACGCCCGCCACCGCTGAGAACTGCGTCGAGCCGGGCGAGCCGGCCGGCAGCTACAAGTCGACCTGCACCGAGCTGATCTTCGACATCGCCAACCCGGCGGATGGCAAGACGATCACCATCACCTTCACCCCGAACAAGGGCAAGGCCCAGACGCTGACCGTCGAGCCGGGCAAGAGCGGCACCGTCACCTTCCCGGCCCACGAGGGTCTGACCGTGACCCCGACCGCCGAGGGTCTCGACGACAGCAGCCCGATCGCCTGGGAGAAGCCGGCCGACTGCACCCCGGGTCAGGGTGGCGGCGACAAGGACGAGCCGGCTCTGCCGCTGACCGGTGCTGCCACCGGCGGCATCATCACCGGCGCCGTGGTGCTGCTCGCCGCCGGTGTCGCCCTGTTCGTGGTGGCCCGTCGTCGTCGGGTTCGCTTCACCGCCTGAGACAACCCGCTCTGACACCTGAGGGCGCGTCGACCATCCGGTCGGCGCGCCCTCAGCCGTCTTGGTCAGCCCTTTTCCAGGTACGACGCGCGGTCCTCGTCCACCAGGGCGGCCACCGAGGCGGCCAGCGCCGGACTGCGGGTCAGCTCCGGGTCGTCCTCGATCAGGGTGATCGCCTCGGCGCGGGCGTCGCGGATCAGGTCGGCGTCGCGGCGCAGGGACAGCAACCGCAGGTGTGAGCGGTGCCCCGACTGGGTGGCACCCAGCACGTCGCCCTCTCGGCGCTGCTCCAGATCAAGCTCGGCGAGCTTGAAACCGTCGCTCGTGGACGCCACCGCGTCCAGCCGCTCCCGCGCCGACGACCCCTCGGCCGCCTCGCTGACCAGCAGGCAGAGCCCGGCGGCGGCGCCCCGGCCGACCCGGCCCCGCAACTGGTGCAGCTGGGAGACACCGAACCGGTCGGCGTCCAGCACGATCATCACGGTCGCGTTCGGCACGTCCACGCCGACCTCGACCACTGTCGTCGCCACCAGCACGTCCAGGTCACCGGCCGCGAAGGAACGCATCACCGCGTCCTTCTCGTCGGCCGGCAGGCGACCGTGCAGCACCCCGATCCGCAGGCCGTGCAGCGGACCCTCGGCCAGCAGCGGAGCCACCTCGGTCACCGCCAGCGGCGGCCGCCGCCCGTTGTCGTCCTCGGGTGGCGGTTCTTCGTCACCAGTCGGGCCGTCACCAATGCGCGGGCAGACCACGTACGCCTGGTGGCCGGCGGTCACCTCCTCGCGCAGCCGACGCCAGGCCCGTTCCAGGTAGGCCGGCTTCTCGGCGGCCGGCACCACGTGCGAGGCGATCGGCGACCGCCCCCGGGGCAGCTGGGAGAGCGTGGAGACCTCCAGGTCGCCGTAGACGGTCATCGCCACCGTGCGCGGGATCGGGGTGGCCGTCATCACCAGCACGTGCGGCGGCTGGTCGGCCTTGGCCCGCAGGGCGTCGCGCTGCTCCACACCGAAGCGGTGCTGCTCGTCGACCACCACGAGGCCGAGGTCGGCGAAGTCGACCCCCTCGTAGAGCAGGGCGTGGGTGCCGAGCACGATGCCGGCGGCGCCGCTGGCCACCTCACCGAGTGCCCGGCGGCGGGCGGCCGCGCCCAGCGAGCCGGTGACCAGTTCGACCCGGGTGGCGTGCTCGGCGGAGCCCAGCTCACCGGCCCGCCCGAGCGGCCCGAGCAGGTCGAGCATGCCGCGGTGGTGCTGGGCGGCCAGCACCTCGGTGGGCGCCAGCAGCGCGGCCTGCCCGCCCGCGTCGACCACCTGGAGCATCGCCCGCAGCGCCACCACCGTCTTGCCCGAGCCCACCTCGCCCTGCAACAGGCGGTGCATGGGGTGCGGGGTGGCCAGGTCCGCCGCGATCTCCACACCCACCTCACGCTGACCGGTCGTCAGCTCGTACGGGAGTCGGGCGTCGAAGGCCTCCAGCAGCCCGCCCGGGCGCGCCGGGCGGGGCCGGGCCGGCCAGTCGGCGGCTCGGTGCTTGCGCTGCACCAGGGTCACTTGCACGGCGAAGGCCTCGTCCCACTTGAGGCGTCGCCGCGCCTGGTGCAGCGCCTCCTTGCTGGACGGCCGGTGGATCTCGGTCAGCGCGGCGCCCAGCCCGACCAGCTTGCGGCTGGCCCGCACGGCGCTCGGCAGCGGGTCGTCCGGTGGGGTGAACGTGTCCAGGACGACGCGCACACAGCGCGCGATCACCCAGGTCGGCACGGCCGCGGCGGCCGGGTAGACCGGGATCAGCGCACCGGCGAACTCCTCGATGTCGTCGCTGACCGCCGCCTCGCCGTCGCCACCCTCGCCGAGCAGGACGTACTCCGGGCCGTTGAGCTGCCGTTTGCTCCGGAACTCGGTGACCTTGCCGGCGAACAGGCCCCACCGGCCGGGGCGCAGCTCCCGCTCGCGCCACGCCTGGTTGCCGAAGAAGGTCAACGTCAGCACCCCGCCGGAGCCGTCGCCGACGGTCACCTCCAGTAGGTTGCCCCGCCGCTGACGCATCGGGCGCACAGCGGTGCGCTGCACCTGGGCCAGCACGGTGACCTGCTCACCGACGTCCAGTGAGCGGATGTCGGTGTGCTCACCACGCTCGTCGTAGCGACGCGGGAAGTGGTAGACCAGGTCACCCGCGGTGTGCAGGTCGAGGTGCGAGGCCAGCGCCTTGGCTGTCTTGTCCCCGACCAGCTTCTTCAGCGGAGTGTCCACCGTGGCTGGTTCGCTCATTCGATCCCTACCAGGAGCGGATAAAACGGCTGGCCGCCCGAGTACGCGTGCACCTCGACGAACGGCCAGCGTCGCGCGACGTGCGCGCGGACGGCATCGGTGAGCCCGGCCGGGGCGTCCACCCCGGCCAACAGGGTGACCATCTCGCCACCACCACCGAGCATCCGGTCGACCACTGCCGCGCAGGTGTCGGTGAGGTCGCTGCCGATCAGGTGCACCTCCCCCTCCACCAGCGCCAGCACGTCACCGGGACGGCACGGGCCGGCCACGGTCAGCGCCTCCCGGCTGGCGTGGCAGACCTCGGCGTAACGGCAGGCGCCGGCGGCCTCGGCCATCGCGATGACGTCGTCCTCGAAACGGCGGTCACCGTCGCGGACCGCGAGGGCTGCGAGGGCCTGCACCGGCGAGCGGGTCGGCACCACGCTCACCTTGATGCCGTACCGGTGGGCCTCGCGGGCGGCCGCGCTCGCCACCGCCTCGGTGTTGGCGTCGTTGGGCAGCACCACCACCCGGGCCGCGCCGGTGCTGCGGACGGCGTCCAGCAACTCACCCGTGGACGGGTTGCCCGGCACCACGGTGGCCCCCTCCGCGGCGAACAGGTCGGCGATGCCGCCGCCGGTGGCCACCACCACCGCGGCCCGGCCGGCCACCACCGGGCCGGAGGGCGACTCCGGCTGGTCGGCGAAACGGGTCACCGAGATCCGGTAAGGCCGACCGGCGGCGACACCGGCCTCGACCGCCGCGCCCACGTCGTTGACGTGCACGTGCACGTTCCAGGTGCCTTCCGGCTCACGCCCGTCGCCGACGACGACGAGCGAGTCTCCCAGGGCGTCCAGTGCCCGCCGCAGCCCGGCGACCGCCTCGGCGTGGGCGTCGAGCAGGAACTGCACCTCGTACGCGTACTCGTCGGAACCGGTCTCGCGGGCGACGGTGGCTGCCGGGCGGGCGGAGCGCGGCGTCGGCGCGGGCCGGGCCGTGCGCTCCCCGGTCAGCACCTCGACCAGGGCGTCGAGCAGCACGCAGAGCCCTCGGCCACCGGCGTCGACCACGCCCGCGCGGGCCAGCGCGGGCAGCTGCTCCGGGGTGCGGGCGAGCGCCGCGGTCGCCGCCCGGGCCGCGACGCTGGCCACCGCCGGCAGGTCGTCGCTGTCGGCGCCCTCGGCCGCGGCGGCGGCGGCCGCGACCACGGTGAGCAGGGTGCCCTCGACCGGCCGGGAGACCGCGGTGTACGCGGCGGCGGTGCCGGAGCGCAGCGCGGCGGCCAACTCCCGGCCGCGCACCGCCGGCACCCCGGCGGCCTGGTCGGCGAAACCACGCAGGATCTGCGAGAGGATCACCCCGGAGTTGCCCCGCGCGCCGAGCAGCGCGCCCTGGGCCATCAGCCGCAGCGCGTGCCCGTGGGCGGTCGGCCCGCTGTCGGGGAGAGTGTCCAGATCCATGGCGAGGGCCTGCTGGGCCGAGGTGAGGGTGAGCACCAGATTGGTGCCGGTGTCGCCGTCGGGCACCGGATAGACGTTGAGCTGGTCGATCTCGCCCTGGTGGCGCTTCAGTGCGGCCAACCCGCTCGCGCACCAGCGGCGGACCGCGGCGGCGTCGAGGGTGTCCAGCACGGGCAGAAGCCTACTGGCGCGCACCGACACCCGTCGGACTCGTCCGGCGTGTCCTCCGCGCCCCGATCCGCCGCTGGCCGCGGCGGCGACGAGCCCCTCCGGTACCCTTGCCGCCGGGCCGGCCCACCGTCGGGCGGACGGGCCCACGACCAGGCGTGAGCCGGGGCACGGGCGAGCGCCGGACCGGGCCGGTTGGCCGGGTCGGCGACTCATCGGGTAACCTGACCAGGTTGCCCGGGCAGCACCTGCCGGCGACCTCATGAACGTATCAATCCCAGGAGTATCCCGTGGCTAGCGTGTGCGACGTCTGTGGCAAGGGACCGGGCTTCGGCCACAACGTGTCCCACTCGCACCGGCGGACCAACCGCCGCTGGAACCCGAACATCCAGTCGGTGCGTACCCCGGCCGGTGGCGGCAACACCAAGAAGTTGCAGGTCTGCACCTCGTGCATCAAGGCCGGCAAGGTCACCCGCGCCTGACGCGGTAGCACCCACCTTCTCGTTCGGCTCAGCCGGCGAACCCCGAGGGTTCGCCGGCTGAGTCGTGTCCGTGGGCCGACGCCGCACGCCGGCCCGCCAACGCCTGACCCGCAGGTCCGGCCGGGCCGACCGTGACGCGGCACACCGGCCAGGCTTGGCGCAGGCCACGGTCACGGACGCTGGGCGATTGGTTTACGACATCAGCTCCAAAGGGAGACACCGGCCAGGCCGGGCCCGCCATTGGCTGGCCCGCGACTCAGAGGGTGCGGCCGAAGGAGATGCAGCCCTCCGCGTCCTTGTAGAAGCCGAAGTTCGGGATCCGCTCGTACCCGGCGGAGCCGTACATGGCGATCGCCTCGGGCTGCTTGTCACCGCATTCCAGGACCACCCGCTTGCGGCCCTGCTCGCGGGCTGAGCGCTCGACGGCCGCCAGCACCGCGCGGGCCACCCCCCGCCCCCGCGCCGCCGGGGCCGTGTACATCCGCTTCAGCTCGGCGGTGTCCGCGCCGTGGCTGCGCCAGCCACCGCAGCCGACCGGCTCGCCGGCCAGGTAGGCGACCAGGAACGCGCCGTTGGGCGGCTCGAACTCGGCCGCGTCCACCGGGGTGTCGTCGCCGGTGCCGCCGTAGCGGGCACCGAGGTCGGCCAGTGCGGCGTGGATCAGGTGCTGTGCCACCGGTGCGTCGAACCGCACCGCCCGGATCTCGATCTCACTCACGGTGTCCAGGGTACGGCGACGCCCGGGCCTCACCGGAAGTGGTCCCAGCCGGTCGGGCCGTCGTGGGCGACGCCGTCGACCGTCACACCGGCACCGTCCGTGACCAGGCCGATCCGCCGCCAGCCCGGCGGCAGCACCACCGCCGGGGGGAAGGTCGCGGCCAGCGCGTGGTCGTCGCCACCGGCGAGGATCCAGGTGTACGGGTCGACGCCGAGTGCCTGCGCCGCGTCGGCCATCTGCCGGGGCACCTCGAACCCGTCCCGGCGTACGTCGATCGCCACCCCGCTGGCCGCCGAGACGTGCCCGAGGTCGGCCAGGAGCCCGTCCGACACGTCGATCATGGAGGTGGCGCCGAGTTCGGCGGCCTGCGGGCCGGCCTGGTAGGGGACCTGCGGCCGCCGGTACGCCTCGACCAACAGCCGGGGGGTGCGGAAGCCCCGGGTCAGCACGGTCAGCCCGGCCGCCGCGTACCCGGTGCGCCCGGCCAGGGCGAGCACGTCCCCGGGTCGGGCGCCGGACCGCAGCACGGGGGGACGGCCCGCCAGGTCACCCAGCGCGGTGACCGCGACGGTCAGGGTGGGGCTGGCCGACATGTCCCCGCCGACGACGCTCGCGCCGACCGTCGCGGCCTCGGCGGAGAGCCCGTCGGCCAACTCCTCCGCCCAGCCGGTGTCCAGGTCCGCCGGCATGCACAGAGCGACCAGCAGGGCGGTCGGCGTGGCACCCATCGCCGCGATGTCCGCCAGGTTGGCCGCTGCCGCCCGGTGCCCGACGTCGCGCGCCGAGGACCAGTCCCGTCGGAAGTGCCGCCCGTCGACCAGCACGTCGGTGGAGGCCGCCACCCGGCCGTCCGGCGCGGCCACCACCGCCGCGTCGTCGCCCGGCCCGAGCAGGGTGGTCGGCCCGTACGACAGCCGGGCGGTGATCCTTCCGATCAGCCCGAACTCCCCGATGCCGGACACACCGACGCCACCGCGGGCGTTCCGCCCGTGCTGCCCGGCTCCGCCGTGCTCGCTCACCGCTGCTCCTTGACGACCGATAGGGATCAGACCTGCTCCGTAAGGTAGTTTCACCCTTCGGGCCGCTCCCGGGCGGCGACGGACGGAGGTCGAGTCGTGGTACAGGCGTACATCCTCATCCAGACCGAGGTCGGCCGCGCACGTGACGTGGCGGGTCTCATCGCGGACATCCCCGGCGTGGTACGCGTCGACGCCGTCACCGGGCCGTACGACGTGGTCGTCCTCACCGAGGCGAACACCGTCGACGAGCTCGGCAAACTTATTGTCAGCAAGGTGCAGATGGTGCCCGGCATCACCCGCACCCTCACGTGTTCGGTGGTGCGGCTGTAAGTGGACGAGATGACGACCTCCTCCTCGGCTCTGGACGACGACGCGGCGCGCGACGCGGCCGACGGGACGCCCGAGCCGGCTGACGGTAACCGCGAGTCGACCGATCCCGCCGCCGCCGCGCCGGCCGGCCGCGATCGGACCATGCGCGGCGCGGCCCTGCTGGCCACGTTGATCGCGCTGCCGATCACGCTGCTGGTGGCCGTGCTGGCCTTCAGCAAGCTCGGCCCGGGAACGCCGGCTGCCGCGCCGACCCCCTCCGCGACCACCGCCCGGGTGCAGTCCACCGCCCCGGTGGAGATGGCCGCCCCGGCGCTGGCCGCCCGCCCGGCCACGGTCTGCCGGGCCCTGCTCTCCCAGCTTCCGGCGAGCATCCGCGACCTGGCCCAGCGGCCGGTCACCGCCGGTCCGGAGCAGAACGCCGCGTACGGCGACCCAGCGCTCACCGTGGCCTGCGGCGGCACCGAGCCGGCCTTCCCCAGCACCGACGAGGTCTGGACGGTCAATCAGGTCTGCTGGCACCTCGCCGAGCAGGCCGACGCGGCGGTCCTCTCCACGGTCGACCGGGAGACGCTGATCACCGTGCGCGTCCCGCGCTCATACGAGCAGCCGTTGCAGTGGTTGCCGACGATCTCCAGCACGATCGTGGCGAGCGTGCCCTCCGGCGGCGCCATCCCGTCCGGCTGCCAGCACTGACCTCGAACCGACTCCGCCCGCGCCGGCTGACCTGCGCGGGCGGGGCCGGACGGCTCAGTGCAGGCCGACGCCGCGCCGCTGGGCGGTACGGATCAGCCGGTTGACCAGCTTCGGGTACTCCAGGCCGGAGGCCGCCCACATGCGCGGGAACATCGACGTCGGGGTGAAGCCGGGCATCGTGTTGATCTCGTTGAGGTAGACGTCCAGCTCCGGGGTGACGAAGAAGTCGGCCCGGGCCAGACCGGCGCAGTCCAGCGCGGTGAACGCGCGGACCGCGTACTCCTGCACCTGACGGGTCACCTTCTCCGGCAGGTCGGCCGGAATGTCGTACTCGCAGGAGTCGTCGAGGTACTTCGCTTCGAAGTCGTAGAAGTCGTGGTCGGCGACGACCCGCACCTCGGCCAGCACGGACGCCTCGGGCGCGCCACCGGCCTCGCCCTCCAGCACACCGCACTCGATCTCGCGGCCGACGATCGCGGCCTCGATGATGACCTTCGGGTCGAACTGCCGGGCGGCGGCGACGGCCGCGTCCAGCTCGGCCCAGTCGGTGACCTTGCTGACGCCGAACGACGACCCGGCCCGGGACGGCTTGACGAAGACCGGCAGGCCGAGCCGCTCCTTGTCCTGCTCGCTGAGCGTCATCCCGTTGCGCAGCACGGCGTACGTGCCGACCGGGATGCCCTCGACGGCGCAGAGCTTCTTGGTGAACTCCTTGTCCATGGCGGCCGCGGAGGCGAACACGTTCGCCCCGACGTAGGGGATGCCGGCCATCTCCAGCATTCCCTGGATGGTGCCGTCCTCGCCGTAGGTGCCGTGCAGCACCGGGAAGACCACGTCCACGTCGGCCAGCGCCCGGGGGCCCTCGGTCGGGTCGAGCACCATCAGGCCGTTGCCGGTGGGGTCGGCGCGCAGCACGATGTCGTCGCCGGAGTCGGCGGTGATCTCCGGCAGCTGACGGGCGTTGATCGCGAGCTGGGCGGGGTCTCCGTTGGTCAGTACCCACTGGCCGGCCCGGGTGATGCCCACCGGCACCACCTCGAACTCGTCCGGGTCGAGGGCGCCGAACACGCTGCCGGCGCTGACGCAGGAGATGCCGTGCTCCGGGCTGCGGCCGCCGAAGACGATCGCCACGCGGGTCTTGCCTGGGGTGGTCACTCCGGTCACCTCTTCGTACGCGACTGCGGCTGGTCGTGCTCGCCGGTGGCGCTCACCCGGTTGACCTTACTGTGCGTGGCCACAGGGCGAGGCGATACCCGGCGAGCCACGGCACGACACGGCAATCGGTCATCGGAGGATATACGGTGCGTGATCGGTCGGTAGTGGCGTCAAAGACCCGCTGACCTGGGTCTGCTCAGTCCCGGGAGTGCCGGCGGCCGACCGCGATCACCTTCACCCGCTGCCGGCCGGCGCGCACCATGCCCAGCGCCATGAACGCTCCGGCGATGCGGTCGGCGGCCTCCCGGCTGCTGGCGCCGACGACCTGCCGGCGCCGTTCCGGCGCGACTCGCTCGTTGCGGTGGACGCCCTCTACGGGACGCACGTCGGTGAGCACCACGAGGAAGCGGGTCATCGCACGCCGCCCGATGGTACGGCGGTCGGCTCCGGACGGGTTCGCACGTCGTCTCCTTCCGGCAGGCCGGGATGGCGGGGCGGCACGCGACGATCGGGTACGGGGGAGAAACCCGATCGCCGCGCGCCCCATCCCCTCCGGTCGCTCACCACCACCGTCGCCACGACAACCGGCGGTGAGGACGCGATAACAGATTGACACGTGTACAGCCGTGAATGCAACTCTCATCGACGTTCTCTCATGCACACGTTCCCGCAAATGTGTGCGACCATCGATGCATGGCCCCGAAGACCGCCCGTGCCCGCCGGCTCGGCATCGCCCTGCGCCACCACCGGGAAGCCGCCGGGCTGACGCTGGAGACAGCGGCGGATGAGATCAACAGCACCCGCAGCACCCTCTCCCGGTACGAGAACGCCCAGACCCTGATCAGCCCGGCCACCGTGCGCGCCCTGCTCACGTCGTACGGGGTGGGTGCCGAGGAGGTGGCCGCGGCGGTGCAGCTCGCCAAGGACGCCCGCAAGCCGGGCTGGTGGGTGTCGTACTCCTACCTGCTGGATCCACGCACCATCGACTTCATCGCACTGGAGGCCGAGGCGACCGCCATCGCCAACTTCGAGCCCTCGGTGGTGCCCGGCCTGTTGCAGACCGCGGACTACATCCGTGGCGTGATGCGCGGCGGGCCGCACACCCTCGGCGACGACCTGGTGGAGCAGCGGGTCAAGATCCGGCTCGACCGGCAACAGCGGCTCACCGCTGACCAGCCGCCCATCCTCGACGCGATCATCGACGAGGGCGCGCTGCTACGCCCGGTCGGTGACGAGTCGGTGATGAACGGGCAACTACGGCACCTGGTCAAGATGGCCGAGTTGCCGAACATCAGCGTCCAGGTGATTCCGCTCTCCGCCGGCTACCACCGGGGCACCCGGGGTTCCCTGCACATCCTCGAGTTCGCCGACCCGGAGGACCCGATCATCGCGTCGGTGGAGACCGTGGCGGGGCAGATGATCCTCGACCGCGCCGGCGAGACGCGTACCTGCACCAAGATCATGGAGCATCTCCGAAGCGTGGCGCTCAGCCCGGCGGACAGCCGCGAGATGCTCCTGTCAGTCCTGAAGGGACGGTAGGACCGATGACCCCGATGATCACAGCGGCCTTGGCCGCGGCGCCGTGGCGCAAGAGCAGCCGCAGCGGCGACGAAGGCGCCTGCGTGGAGGTGGCCGCGATTCCCCGGCTCGTGGCCGTCCGCGACTCCAAGGACCCGGCCGGCCCGGCCCTGCTGTTCCCAACGGCGGCCTGGGCCGCCTTCGCCCAGGCGCCGCCCCAGCGCTGACCAGAGGTGCCGAGCCGGCGCGGGTCGAGCCCCGCGCCGGCTCAGGCAACCAGCGGACTGGGCTCGGGAACGGCGCGTAGCGTCTCCAGCGCGGCGATCGCGACGCCTCGGGCACCGGCCATGTCCCGGTCCGGCACCAACGCGAAGGTGGCCACCGCCGCCTGCTCCTCGCGGAGCACGGTGTGCTCGCGGACCGTCGCCAGGAACCAGTCGCGGAACTCCGGTGCCGCCTCCACCACCCCGCCGCCGACGAAGTACGCGTGCGGGTCGGTGAAGTTCGCGGCGACGGTGAACAGCCGCCCCAACGCCATCGCCTGCTGGGTGAAGAGGTCCCGCGCGAGGGCGTCCTCCCGCTCCCCGTACCCCCGGACCAGCTTGGCCGCCCGGGCCACCGGCTCGGCGGCGAGCGGGTGGTCGGGGTACCGGGTCAGCCAGTACGGCAGCAGGTTGCGTTCGATGCCGGTCAGCGAGGCGACGCTCTCCACATCCCCGGTGAAGCCGCAGGCGCAGGTGGGCTCCGGCTGGCCCGGGCCGAGCAGCCCGCTCAGCGGGATGTGCACGTGGCCCAACTCCCCCGCCATCCCGGCCGCACCGGCGATCACCCGGCCACCCTCGACCACACCGCCGCCGAGGCCGGTGCCGACGATCGCGGACACCGACGAGCGGTTCATCGCGTCGGCGCCGAAGTAGACGTGGTGGGCGTAGAGCGCGGCCGCGTTGCCGTCGTTGTGATAGATCACCGGCAGGCCGAGCCGGCGCTCCAACGCCCCTCGCACGTCGAAGCCGCGCCAAGCCGGCTGGGAGAAGTTGGTGGAGCCCCGCGACGAGATGACGCCCTCGGCGCTGGCCGGACCGGGAGTGTCCAGCCCGACCGCCCGGACCAGGTCACGCGGCACGCCGGTCTGTGCCAGGGCGCCGTCCAGCGCCCGGGCCAACGCCTCGATCGCCGCCTCCGGCCCGGACCGCACCTCGCTGGGGATCTCCAACAGCCCGTCCACCAGGAAGTGGCCGTCCACCGTCAGCACGGTGGCGTTGTTGCTGGTGCCGCCGTTGTCCAGCCCGACGACCACCGGCACCCCTGCGCTGCCCACCGAAACCGCCTCCCGCCGTCATGAGTGTGAGCCGAGGCTAGTGCCAACCCCTCTCCCCCGCCACGCCCGGCCCGCCCGAGCAGCCTCAGCCCGGCGTGCACCCGAGCGCCCCGGCAGTTCTCCACGGCCGATCAAGGAGTTTTGGTGGGGGACAAAGAACCCGTCACGGCGCTCAACGGGCACCACAACTCCATGATCGACTGGGGTCAGGGGCGGAGGGCGAGTACGGCTGTCGCGTCCAGGTCTTCGTTGTGGCGCACGGTTGGTATCAGGCCGGCTGCTTGGAATGCCTCGCAGAGGGCTTCTACCTGGGTGGTGCCGGCTTCTACCACCAGGTGGCCGCCGGGGGTCAGCCACCCGGCGGCGTCGGCACCGACCCGACGCAGCACGGAGAGCCCGTCCGGGCCCCCGTCGAGCGCCACCGGGGCCTCGTGCAGTCGCGCCTCCGGCGGCATCAGCGCGACCGCGTCGGTCGGAACGTACGGTGCGTTGGCGACCACCAGGTCCAGCCGACCCCGCCACTGCCGGGGCAGCGGCGCGAAGAGGTCGCCCTCGTACACCTCGGCGTTCAGCCCGACGACGTTGCGGCGCGCACATGCCACGGCCGCCGGGTCGATGTCGGCGGCGGCCAGCCAGCGCGGCGCGAGCCGGTGCGCCAGCGCGACAGTGGTGGCCCCGGAGCCGCAGCAGAGGTCGACCACGGCCGGCGCCGCGCCGGTCAGTTCGGCCGCCACCTCGACCAGCAGCGCGGTCCGGGCACGGGGCACGAAGACGCCCTCGTCGACGGCGATCCGCAGGCCGCAGAACTCCGCCCAGCCGAGCAGGTACTCCAACGGTTCGCCGGCCACCCGACGGTCGGTCAGGTCGGCCAACGCCGCCGGGCTGCGCGCGGCGGCCAGCAGCAGCTCGGCCTCGTCCTCGGCGTAGACGCAACCGGCGGCCCGCAACCGGCCCACCAGAGCGGCCCGGTCGGAGGAGGACGGCAACGCCAACTCAGGCCGGGCCGGCGGCGTCGAGCGCTGCGGCGATGTCGGCCACCAGATCGGTGGTGTCCTCCGCGCCGCAGGAGAGCCGGACGAAGCCGGGAGCGGTGTCGTCGCCCCACTGCGCCCGCCGGTCCGCCGTGGTGTGCAGGCCACCGAAGGAGGTCGCCGCCGCCACCAGCCGGGCGGCCTCGATGAATCGACCCACCCGGTCGGCGTCGCCCAGGTCGAACGAGAGCACCCCCGGTATCCGGCGCATCTGCGCCGAGGCCACCGGGTACGCGGGGTCGTCCGGACGCCCCGGCCACCGCAGGCCGGTCACGTCCGACCGGCTGGCGAGCAGGTCGACGACCGCGGCGGCGTTCGCGCTCTGCCGTGCCAGCCGCAGGTCGAGAGTGGCCAGTGACCGGTGGGCCAGCCAGGCGTCGAACGCTCCCGGAACCGCACCGGTGGTGGTACGCCAGGTCGTCACCGCGTCGATCAGCTCGGACGACCGGCTGGCCAGGTAGCCCAGCAGCAGGTCGGAGTGGCCGGTGAGCGCCTTCGTGCCGGAGGCGACCACGAGGTCGGCGCCGAGATCCAACGGGCGCTGACCGAGCGGGGTGGCCGTGGTGTTGTCCACCGCGAGCAGCGCCCCGGCGGCGTGCGCCCGCTCGGCCAGGGCCGCCACGTCGACCACGTCGAGGCCCGGGTTGGCGGGCGTCTCCACCAGCACCAGCCGGACGCCCTCGAACGACGGGTACGGCCCGACGGTCGGCACGAACACCACCCGGACGCCGATGGCCTCCAGCACGCTGGTGGCGAACGCCCGGACCGGGAAGTATCCGTCGGTGGGGAGCACCACGGTGTCCCCCGGCCGCAGCAGGGTGAGCAGCAGGCCGGTGATGGCCGCCTGACCGGTCGCGAAGACCCGGCAGTCACCACCCTCCAACTCGCCCACCGCCGCCTCCAGCAGCCGCCGGGTCGGGTTGTCGGGGCGACCGTAGCCGTTCGGCGACGTGCCCTGGCCCTCAAACGGGTCGAGGTGGTACGGCGCGGCGAAGACCGGGCCGGGCAGGAACGGGTCCCCCGGTGCCGGTTCGGGCAGGCCAGCGCGTACGCAACGGGTGCCGTCGCCCCACTCGCTCATCGGGTTCCTCACTCGTACGACTCGGGTTTGGCGGTGCGGCTCATCAGGGTCTCCACGGCGAGGCGCGGGTCCATCCCCTCGTGGCAGATCCGCTCGACGTGCTCGGTGATCGGCATCTCCACGCCGTGCGCCCGGGCCAGGTCGCGGATCGCCAGACAGCTCTTCACGCCCTCGGCGGTCTGCCGGGTGGCGGCCTGGGCCTGCTCCAGCGTCTCGCCCCGGCCCAGGTGCTCCCCGAAGGTGCGGTTGCGGGCCAATGGAGACGAGCAGGAGGCGACCAGGTCACCCATGCCGGCGAGGCCGGCGAAGGTGATCGGGTCCGCGCCGAGCGCCACGCCCAGCCGGGCCGTCTCGGCCAGCCCGCGGGTCATCAGCATGGCCCGGGTGTTGTCACCGAATCCCATCGCGGTGGCGATGCCGTACGACAGGGCGATCACGTTCTTGACCGCCCCGCCCAGCTCACAGCCGATCACGTCGTCGTTGGTGTAGGGACGCAGGTACGGCGTCCGGATCGACGACTGGACGAGCGTGGCGCGGTCGCTGTTCGTCCCGGCGACCACTGTCGCGGCGGGCTGCTCGGCGGCGATCTCCGGGGCCAGGTTCGGGCCGGACACGACGACCACCCGGTCCGCGGCGACCCCGGCGGTCTCCACGATGACCTCGCTCATCCGCTTGGTGGTGCCCAGCTCGATGCCCTTCATCAGCGACACCAGGGTGGAGTCCGGGTGCAGGTGCCCGGCCCATTCGGCGAGGTTGCCCCGCAGGGTCTGCGACGGCACGGCCAGCACCACCAGCTCGGCGCCGGTGATCGCCTCGACGGCGTCGGCGGTGGCGGTGACCCGGGCCGGCAACAGCAGGTCGGGTAGGTACTCCGGATTGCGACGCTCGGCCCGGATGCACTCGGCGACCGGCGCGCGGCGGGCCCACACCGTCACGTCCCGCCCCGCGTCCGCGAGGATCTTGGCGAAGGCGGTGCCCCAGGAACCGGCACCGAGCACCGCGACGTGACCGCTCATGCCGCTTCATCCCGCTGCTCGCGGCCGACGGAGGACCGGGCCGGTCGCTCCCACAGTGGCGGCGGGGTACCACCACGAATCTCGGCGAGCATGTCCCGCAGCCGCAACATGATGGTGTCCGTCATCTCCTCGAGGGTGGCCCGGGTCGGCTGGGCGTCCGCCCAACGGCTCAGGTCGATCGGCTCCCCGGCGGCAACGGTCACCGGGATTCGGGGGCGCAGGCTGACCCGCGTCGTCCGCGGGTCGAAGATCCGTTCCGGCCCCCACATCACCACCGGTACGACCGGGGCGCCGGTGGCCAGGGCCAGCCGGGCCGCACCGGTCTTCGCCTTCATCGGCCAGAGGTCCGGCTGTCGCGTGGTGGTGCCCTCAGGGTAGATCACCACCGCGCCACCCTCGTCGAGCGCGGCGACCAGTGCGTCCAACGAACGGACGGCGTCCACGCTGCCCCGCTCGACCGGGATCTGCCGGCACCGGTGCAGGATCCAGCCGACCACCGGCACCCGGAACACACTGGCCTTGCCCAGGTACTGCGGCCAGCGCCCGGAGTCGTAGATGAAGTGCGCGGACACCAGCGGGTCGGCGTGGGAGATGTGGTTCGCCACGATGATCACGCCGCCGTCGCGGTGGAGATGCTCCTGACCACGCCAGGTACGCCGGGTCCAGACGGTCATCACCGGCTTCACCAGCCCCACGGCGAACCGTTGCCAGAACCCCAGCCTCCGCCGTGCCACTGTGCCTCCTCGTCGCGCCCCAACCCCGCCGCGAAATCCCGCCCGCGACACCCGCAGCGGAAATCATGCCTGCTCGCCCCCGGTACGGCCAGCGAGGGGCCTGTCGTCCGGCTGGCAGGATTGCGGACGTGAGTCAGCCGAGGTGGACCGTGGTGGTGCCGGTGAAGCGGCTGGCCGTGGCGAAGAGCCGACTGCGGGGCGCGCTGCCCGGCGTACCCCACGAGGAGTTGGCGCTGGCCCTGGCGGCCGACACGCTCCGCGCGGTGCTGGCCTGCCCGGCGGTCGCCGAGGCCCTGGTGGTGACCGACGACGCCCGGGTGGCGGCGGCGGCGCGGGCCGTCGGCGCCCGGGTGCTGGCCGACGAACCGGACGCAGGTCTGAACCCCGCGTTCCGGCACGGGGCGGCCGGGGCCGCCGCCGATTGGGTGGCCGGGATCACCGCGGACGTGCCGGCGCTGCGCCCGGCCGAGCTGGCCGGCGCGCTGCTCGCGGCGCAGAACGGCCGACCCGCGGTGCGCCGGTTCCTGCCGGACGCACCCGGCGGGGGCACGGTGCTGCTCACCGCCCCGCCGGGCGTGCCGCTGGATCCTCGCTTCGGGGTGGGCTCGGCGGTCGCGCACGCGGCAAGCGGGGCATTGCCGCTCGACGGCGACTGGCCCAGCCTGCGCCGGGACGTGGACACCGCCGCGGACCTGGCCGCCGCCGCCCGGCTCGGGCTCGGGCCGCGCACGGCCGCGCTCGTGGCCGCCGGTCGCCCCGCCCGCGCCGCCGGCTGAGCCACCCGGTGGGCTGAGCCCGCGCCACGGGGTGAACCCCCGGGTGTACGGTGCCAACATGCAGGGCACGGTGGCCAGCTACGACGCGGCGACGCGCAGCGGTGTCCTGCTGCTCGACGACGGCACCGAGATGCGCTTCCCCGCCCGGGCCTTCGACGCCTCCGGGCTGCGACTTCTCCGGCTCGGCCAGCGGGTTCGCATCGACACCGATCCCGACGGCGAGGTCGTCCGGGTGACATTGCCGACGATGATCTGAGCCGGCGAGCCCAAGTTCATTTTGCGTTTACCGTAATCGGGTGATTATGAGCGGGTGAGCACCCCTCGCGAGCAACCGGCCCACCCGCCCGCCACCGACCTCCGCAACGGCTCCCGCACGCGCGGCACCGACGGACGCTTCCGCCCGTCCCGCGCCGAACGCGCCGGCGCCGCCCGCGCCGACACGCTCGCCGACGATCCCGGCGCCGCCTCCTCCGGGCTGGACGAGGTCATCGAGCCCGCGCCGAAAATCGAGGCGGACGGCCCGTCCGCCGGTGACGTCCACCCGGTCCTGCCGGACGACCTGCCGACAGGTTCCGGGCAGGAGGACGACGACGAGCCCCCGGCGGCCCCGCCGCTGCCCGAGGACCGGTTCCTCAACCGGGAGCTGTCCTGGCTCGACTTCAACGCCCGGGTGCTCACCCTGGCCGAGGACCAGCGCACCCCGCTGCTGGAGCGGGCCAAGTTCCTCGCCATCTTCGCCAGCAACCTCGACGAGTTCTACATGGTGCGCATCGCCGGGCTGAAGCGGCGGCTCTCCGCCGGCCTGCCGGTGCGTGGCGGAGACCGGCTGCCCCTGCGGACGCAGTTGGAGCTGATCGCCGAGCGGACCGCCGCCCTGGGTGCCCGGCACGCCGCCTGCTTCGTCGACGACGTGCTGCCCAAGCTGGCCGACGAGGGCATCCGGATCCTGCGCTGGGGTGAGCTGGGCGACGGCGAGCGGGAGCGGCTGCGCACCTACTTCCGGGAGCACATCTTTCCGGTGCTGACCCCGCTCGCGGTGGACCCGGCGCACCCGTTCCCGTACATCTCGGGGCGGTCGCTGAACCTGGCGGTGGCGGTTCGTGATCCCGACGGCGGTTCGGAGCTGTTCGCCCGGGTGAAGGTGCCCAACAACGTCCCCCGCTTCGTCCGGGTGGACCGGGACCAGCCGGGTGTCCGGATGCTGCCGGTGGAGGACCTGATCTCGGTGCACCTGGGGCAGTTGTTCAGTGGCATGCAGGTGGTCGAGTGCCACCTGTTCCGGGTCACCCGCAACGCCGAGGTGGAGGTCGACGAGGACCGCGACGAGGACCTGCTCCAGGCCCTGGAGCGGGAGCTGGCCCGGCGGCGGTTCGGTCCCCCGGTCCGCCTGGAGGTCGCCGCGTCCATCTCCGACCACATGTTGGAGCTACTCGTTCGCGAACTGGACATGGACGACCAGGACGTCCTGCGGGTGCCCGGCCTGCTGGACCTGTCCGCGCTGTGGCAGGTCTACGGCGAGGCGGACCGGCCGGACCTGAAAGACCCGCCGTTCGTGCCGGCCACCCACCCCCGGCTCGCCGAGGGCGAGGTGCCCCGCAGCGTCTTCTCCACCCTGCGCGACGGGGACATCCTCGTGCACCACCCGTACCACTCGTTCGCCACCAGCGTGCAGCGCTTCATCGAGCAGGCCGCCGCCGACCCGAACGTGCTGGCCATCAAGCAGACCCTCTACCGGACCAGCGGCGACTCCCCGATCGTCGACGCGCTCGTCGACGCGGCCGCCGCCGGCAAGCAGGTGGTGGTGCTGGTGGAGGTGAAGGCCCGCTTCGACGAGGTGGCCAACATCGGCTGGGCCCGCACGCTGGAACGCGCCGGCTGTCACGTGGTGTACGGCCTGGTCGGCTTGAAGACGCACTGCAAGACCGCGCTGGTGGTCCGGCAGGAGGGCAACCAGATCCGTCGCTACTGCCACATCGGCACCGGCAACTACCACCCGAAGACGGCCCGACTGTACGAGGACTTCGGCATGCTCACCGCCGACCCGGAGATCGGCGCCGACCTCACCGACCTGTTCAACGTGCTCACCGGGTACAGCCGGCAGACCGCGTACCGGCGGTTGCTGGTCGCCCCGCAGGGCATCCGCAGCGGGCTCATCGAGCGGATCGAGCGGGAGATCTCGCACGTCCGCCTGGGCATGCCCGGCCTGGTCCAGTTCAAGGTCAACTCTCTGGTCGACGAGGGGGTGACCGACGCGCTGTACCGGGCCTCCCGGGCCGGCGTCCACGTCGACCTGCTCATCCGGGGCATGTGCACGCTGCGCCCCGGGGTGCCGGGGTTGTCGGAGAACATCCGGGTCCGCTCGATCCTCGGCCGGTTCCTGGAACACTCCCGGGTCTTCCGGTTCGGCAACAACGGCGAGGCCGAGTTCTGGATGGGCTCGGCCGACCTCATGCACCGCAACCTGGACCGTCGGGTGGAGGCGCTGGTGCAGGTGACCGACCCGATCGCACGCGCCGAGCTGGACCAGGTGCTCACCGCCGCGATGAGCCCCGAAGTGGACGCGTTCGAGCTGGCCGGCGACGGCACCTGGACCCGGCGTACCGGCGGTGACAACGCCCCCCGGGCCCATCTGCAGGAACTGCTGCTGCGCCGCGTCGGTGGCACGGCCAGCTGACCGCGCAGCGCATAGGCTGGGCTGATGGTCGAGGAGGAGCAGAAGTACGAGGTGGACGACGCCTACGTGCTGCCGGACCTGGCCGGCACGGCCCCGGCCGGCGGTCGGGTCCGGGAGCTGCCACCGGTGACACTGGTGGCCCGCTACCTCGACACGGTCGACCTGCGGCTGGCCCGGGCCGGTGCCTCGCTGCGTCACCGCCGGGGTGACGAGCTGCCCTGGACGGTGAAACTCCCCACCGGAACGCCGGGCGTCCGGCACGAGATCTCCCGTCCCGGGCCGAAGGGGCAGCCGCCACCGGAGCTGGTGGAGTTGGTCACCGTCCTGCACCGGGGAGCGCCGCTGGGCCCGGTGACGGTGGTGCGGACGGTGCGGCACGCGTACGAGGTGTGTGACCGGGCCGGCACGGTGCTCGCCGAGGTGGTGGACGACCGGGTGACCGTGCTCGACGACGCCGGCACCACCACCGACACGTTCCGCGAGCTGGAGGTGGAGCTGAAGGCCGGCGAGCGGGAGCTGCTCGACCGGGTCGGCGAGGTGCTGCGGGAGGCTGGCGCCCAGGGCGGGTCGTTCACGCCGAAGCACGTACGGGCGCTGGGCGCGACGGCGCAGGCCGATCCGGACCTGGTCGCGCCGGCCGGGCTGCCCGCCGAGCCGAGCGCCGGTGACGTGGTGACCGAGGCGGTACGCAAGGAGATCCGCCGACTGTTGGCGCACGACCCGCTGGTCCGGCTGCGCGCCCCGGCCGCCGGCGACGACACCGCCGTGCACCAGATGCGGGTGGCCTGTCGACGCCTGCGCAGTGATCTGCGCACCTTCAAACCGTTGCTGCGCAAGACCTGGTCCCGCCCGCTGCGCACCGAGCTGCGCTGGTTGGCCGGTGTCCTCGGCGCGGCCCGCGACGCCGAGGTGCTGCGCGCGCGGCTGCGCCGTACCGCCGACGCCGACCCGCTGAGCCCGCTCGACCAGGGCGCGGTGGACCGGCTCGACGAGGTGCTCGCCGAACGGCAGCGGCGGGCGCTCACCGCCATCGACGAGACGCTGCGCTCCGCGCGCTACCTGGCCCTGGTGGACGCCCTGGTGCTGGCCGCCCGCGCGCCCCGACTCACCCGCCGGGCGGCCGCACCCGCCGCGCAGGCGCTGCCCGCGCTTGTGGCGCGCCCCTGGCGGCGCTTGGCCGGGCCGGACGGCGTCGACGGGCTCGACGCGCAGTCGCCGGACGACCGCTGGCACGCCGTTCGCAAGGAGGGCAAGCAGGCCCGGTACGCGGTCAACGCGGTAACCCCGACGGTCGGCAAGGGCGCGCGCCGGTTGTCCCGCGCCCTCGCCCAGGTGCAGGACGTGCTCGGCGAGCACCAGGACGCGGCGGTGGCGGCGGACACCTGGCTGGAGATCGCCGCCGAGCGGCCGGACGACCACGAGCTGGCGGTCACCGCCGGGCGGCTGGCCGAGCGGGAACGCCTGTCGGTACGCCGGATGCGGGGTCTCCTCCCGGCCGCCTGGCACCGGGCCACCCGGCGACGGCGGACCAGTTGGCTGCCGTGACGGGCATCCGGGCGGCGGGCGGGGTGGCCTGGCGGCCGACCGACGACGGCGTACGCGTCTGCGTGGTGCACCGCCCCCGCTACGGCGACTGGACGCTGCCGAAGGGCAAGCTGGAGCCGGGCGAGCACGCGCTGACCGCGGCGGTCCGTGAGGTGGCCGAGGAGTCCGACGTGCGGGGCGTGCCGCAGGTTCGGCTGCCGTCCGTGCGCTACCGCAGTGAGGGGCAACCCAAGCTGGTCGACTACTGGTCGATGCTCGCCGTGGCCAGCGGCGGTTTCCAACCGGGCACCGAGGTGGACGCCATCCGCTGGCTCGCGGTGGACGACGCGATCCGGTTGGTCAGCTACCCCCACGACGCCGAGGTGTTGGCGGCGTTCGCCGCGCTGCCGCCGGTGACGGCGACCGTCGCGCTGGTCCGGCACGCGCACGCCGGTAAGCGGGCCACCTGGTCCGGCCCGGACGTCGGACGGCCGCTGGACGCCGAGGGGTGGGCCCAGGCGAACGCGCTGGCCGGGCTGATCGCCCTGATCCGACCGGCCCGGCTGGTGTCGGCGTCGCCGCGACGGTGCGTACAGACCCTCGACCCGGCCGCCGCGTTGCTCGACCTGCCGATCGAGGTCTGCGGCGACCTGGACGAGCCACAACCCGGCCAGCAGAGCGACGAGCAGGTTCTGGCCACCGCCGCTCGGCTGCTGGAGCTGGCCGGCACCGGTGGGCAGGCGGCGGTGTGCAGCCAGGGCAAGGTCCTGCCGGGCGCCCTGAAGCGGCTGGCCGGCCGCACCGATGAGGACTTCGCCACCCCGAAGGGCGGCGGCTGGCTGCTCGCCTTCGCCGCCGATCGGCTGCTGGCCGCCGATCGCCTGTAGGGCCCGCGTTCGCACGGGCCCGCTCTCGTCAGCGGGGCGGCAGGCTTCAGCGGGGCGGAAGGGCTTCAGCGGGGCGGAAGGGCTTCAGCGGGGCGGAAGGGCTTCAGCGGGGCGGAAGGGTCACTGTCACCGCGACCGGCAGGTGGTCGCTGGCCGTGCTGCGCGGCGCGACCGGATCACCCGGGCTCAGGTCGGGCGAGACGAAGACGTGGTCGATCTGCTGGCGCGGGTCGTCCGCCGGGCTGGTCGCCAAAGGTCGGGCGGCGGCCAACGCGTCGACCAGGCCCGCCTTGGCAAACTCGGCGAACGCCTCGTCGCCCGGCTCGGTGTTCAGGTCACCCGCCACCACCAGCGGCCGACCGGCCGCGTACCCGGTGGCGAAGTCGGCGACCGCGCGGGCCTGGACCACCGGTCCCTTGCCGGGCGGCGGTTGCAGGTGGGTGCTGACCACGGCGGTACGGACACCGTCGCCGAGGTCCAGCGTGACGGCGAGGGCCTGCGCTCCGGTGGGCGCACCGACGGCGGCCAGCGGCAGGGTCCGCGGATCGCGCACCGGCCAACGGCTGAGCACGGCGTCACCCCACACGGGGTCGGCTGCCGGCCCGAAGACGTACGGCATACCAAGCCGGTCGGACAGCAGGTCCAGGGTGTCGTGCCCGCCGTTGAGCAGCCACGCCCGATCCACCTCGCTGAGCAGCACGACGTCCGGCCGTTGCCGGTCGACCACCTCGGCGAGCCCGGTCAGGTCGAACCGGCCGTCCAGCCCGAAACCCATCCGGATGTTGTACGCCACCACGGTCAACCGCTCCGGCGGGCCCTCCCGGTTGCTGGCCACCGGTGCCTCGTCGGCGAGCACCGGCGCCAGCAGGGCCAGCGCGGTGACCGCGGCGGCGGTCCGTAGCGGTGGAAACGGCCCGGGAAGCCGGTGGACGACGGGACGGGCGGTGAACGCCACGGCGGCGATCAGCACGGCCACCACCACGGGCACCGCCGCGTTGGGGTATCCGAGGTCGTAGGCCGAGTAGTAGCCGACCGCACCCAGCGCGAAGACGAGCATGCCGGCGGCGACCGCGTACCCCCGCCGGGAGGCGCTGGCGCTCACGGTGCCGGCGCTCACGGTGCCGCTGTCCGGGTGGCTGGCGTTGTCGGTCAGGGCGAGGCAGGCCCCGAGACCGACCGCGGCGAGGAGGATGGCCGGCAGGAGCAGGTCACCCCGGTCGAGGGCGAACAGCACCGCGCCGACGAGCAACGCCACCGGGCCGTACGCTCGGCCCCACCCGTGTGGCGGCCGGGTCAACGCGGCGCACAGGAACCCGGCGACCGCCACCGGCACCGGTGCCAGGCCGAACAGCGGCGAACGAGCCACACCATCCCCGGCGACCAGGTACGACATCCCGGTCCGGGCCAGGGCCGGGGAGAGCGCCACCATTCCGGCCAGCAGCAGCGCGGGCCCGGCCAGCAGCCAGGCCGCAGATCCACCAGGACCGACCGGGGACCCAGCGGGGCCGGTAGGGGCTTCAGCGGGGCCAGCGAGGGCGGGACCGAGGCGCTGGGCGGGTTGCGCCGTGCCGACCAGGAACCCCACCACCGCGACGGCGCTGAGCAGCCAGGCCACCCAGTCGCCCCGCCAGACCAGGTCGACGGTGTCCAGCACGGCGTGCAGAGCCGCGTTGACCGCGAACCCCAACGCCAGCCCCGGGACCGGTCGGTCGGTGTCGGCGGCAACGCCGACCAGCCAGACCAGCCCGGCGAGCAACCCGGCGGTGGCCAACCAGAGCTGCGTACGCCCGCCGGGAGCGGCGGTGAGCGTGAGCCGGGCGACGGCGAGCGCGACAGCGGCGACGACCGCGACCGGGCGGGCTCCGACTCGGCGGACCACGGCGGGTGCGCCCAGCGCGAGCACGAACCAGCCGAGGGCGAACGCCCCCATCAGCTCGGCCGGGGTGGACGCCGCCTGACCGAAGATGGTGATGATGCCGGGCAGCCAGACCCGCAGCACGTCGATGAGGAGAAGCACGCCCAGCGCGAGCGTCCCGGTGGTGAGCTGGCGGTAGCGCACCGGCGCCCCATTTCCCGTCGGCGGACCGGCGGAGGGTGGGCCGGCACGGCGATTCTGCGCGAGCGGGGCAACCGGGTCAACGGTCTCCGTACACCGAGAGACCGCCCCGGTACGCCGGAAGGGCGCCCACCCACGGGTGGACGCCCTTGCGGTGCGGGTCGGTCAGCGCTTGCTGGCCGCCTTCTTGGCCGGAGCCTTCTTCGCCGGCGCCTTCTTGGCCGCCGTGCTCTTGCTCGCCGTCGCGGTGGTCTTCTTCGCCGCGGTCGACCGGGTCGCCGCGGTGGTCTTCTTCGCCGCGGTGGTCTTCTTGCTGGCGGCCGTCTTGGTCGCCGTGGTGCTCTTGCTCGCCTTTGCCGGGGCGGTCTTCTTGCTGGCGGCCGTCTTGGTCGCCGTGGCGGTCTTGCTCGCCTTGGCCGGGGCGGTCTTCTTGCTGGCCGCCTTGGCCGTGGTCGCCTTGGTGCCCGCCGCCTTCGCGGTGGTCGCCTTGGTACCGGTCGCCTTCGTGCCCGCCGCCTTGGCCGTGGCGGTGCTGGCGGCGGTCTTCTTGGCCGCCACCGTGGCCTTCGGCACCTTGCCGCTGGCCACCATCTCCTTGAACCCGGCGCCGGGGCGGAAGGTCGGGACTGACGTCTTCTTGACCTTCACCGCCTCGCCGGTACGCGGGTTGCGCGCTGTTCGCGCGCCACGCACACGCTTTTCGAATGCTCCGAATCCGGTGATCGCCACCTTCTCGCCCTTGGTGACCGCCGCCTGGACCTCGGTGAGGACCGCGTCGAGCGCGGCCGTCGCCATCTTCCGGTCCCCCAGGCGAACGGCGAGCGCCTCGATGAGCTCGGCCTTGTTCACGACTTCCTCCCGATTGTGCAACTGACTCGTCGCGAGCCATTCTGCGCGCACGGTATGCCCTGTGCTGCCGGGACACAAACATTCGGTAGAAAAAAGCCCTTGTGTCGTAACGGATTCACCCCCACCGGATGGACCGATGGGGGTGAAATCCGCTGTGCGAGCGACCTAACGGCTATGCCACGGAGGGCAGGAACGGCAGTCGACGCGCCTCGTAGGAGTCGATGTCGGCGGCGTGGCGGAGGGTGAGTCCAATGTCGTCGAGGCCTTCCAGAAGCCGCCAACGGCTGAAGTCGTCCAGCGGGAACGACCAGTTGGCGTCCCCTGCCCGGAGCTGACGGGCGGTCAGGTCGACGGTCACCGGAGTGGTCGGATCCGCCTCGATCAGGTCCCACAACTCTTCGACGGCTTTCAATTCCAACTCGACCGGCAACAGACCCTCCTTGAGGGCGTTGCCGCGGAAGATGTCACCGAAGCGCGGGGCCACCACCGCGCGGAAGCCCCAGTCCCGTAGCGCCCAGACGGCGTGCTCACGGGAGGAGCCGGTGCCGAACTCCGGGCCGGCGATGAGGATCGACGCCCCGGAATAGTTTTCATCGTTGAGCACGAATGCCGGATCTTCCCGCCAGGCGCTGAACAGCCCGTCGGCGAAGCCCGTCCGCGTCACCCGCTTGAGGTACACGGCGGGGATGATTTGATCGGTGTCCACGTTGGACCGGCGCAGCGGCACGGCGGTGCCGGTGTGGGTGGTGAACTTGTCCATCTCGTCGGTCCCTTCTACAGGTCGGCGGGGGCGGCCAGCCGGCCGACCACTGCGGTGGCGGCGGCCACCGGCGGGGAGACCAGGTGGGTACGCCCACCCCGGCCCTGACGGCCCTCGAAGTTGCGGTTCGAGGTGGAGGCGGAGCGCTCGCCCGGCTTCAGCGTGTCGGGGTTCATCCCCAGACACATGGAGCAGCCGGCGAACCGCCACTCGGCCCCGGCGTCGGCGAAGACCTTGTCCAGCCCCTCGGCCTCGGCGGCCTCCCGTACGGCGGCGGAGCCGGGCACCACGAGCATCCGGACGCCGTCGGCGACACGGTGGCCACGCAGCACGTCGGCGGCCGCCCGCAGGTCCTCCAGCCGGCCGTTGGTGCAGGACCCCACGAAGACCACGTCGATGGGCAGCTCCCGCAGCGGGGTGCCGGGGCGCAGGTCCATGTACTCCAGGGCCCGACGGGCGGCGGTGCGCTCCGAGTCGGTGGTGAATTCCTCCGGGTCCGGCACCGGTGCGCTCAGCGGCGCCCCCTGCCCGGGGTTGGTGCCCCAGGTGACGAACGGGGTGATCCGGCTGGCGTCCAGGGTCACCTCGGCGTCGAAACGCGCGCCCTCGTCGGTGGGCAGCGTCCGCCACCACGCCACCGCCGCGTCCCAGTCCGCGCCCTGCGGCGCGTTCGGTCGACCTTTGAGGTACGCGAAGGTGGTCTCGTCCGGCGCGATCATGCCGGCCTTGGCGCCCCACTCGATGGACATGTTGGCGATGGTCATCCGCCCCTCCATGGAGAGGGCGCGGATCGCCTCGCCGCGGTACTCCACGATGTGCCCGCGACCCCCACCCGTGCCGACCTGCGTGATCAGCGCGAGCACCAGGTCCTTCGCGGTCACGCCGGGGGCGAGGCGGCCGGTGACGTTCACGGCCATCGTCTTCGGCCGGCTCTGCGGCAGCGTCTGGGTGGCCAGCACGTGCTCCACCTCGCTGGTGCCGATGCCGAAGGCGAGCGCGCCGAAGGCGCCGTGGGTGGCGGTGTGCGAGTCGCCACAGACGATCGTCAGGCCCGGCTGGGTGAGACCGAGCTGCGGGCCGATCACGTGCACGATGCCCTGGTTGTCGTCGCCGAGCGGGTGCAACCGCACCCCGAACTCGGCGCAGTTGCGGCGCAACGTCTCGATCTGCGTACGCGACGTGGGGTCCGCGATGGTGAGCAGGTCACCACGGCGGAGGCGGAACGCCGGGTCGGCGTACCCGGTCGGGGTGTTGTGGTCCTCGGTCGCGAGGGTCAGGTCGGTACGACGCACCCGGCGCCCGGCGAGCCGCAGCCCGTCGAACGCCTGCGGGCTGGTCACCTCGTGCAGCAGGTGCAGGTCGATGAAGAGCAGGTCCGGCTCACCAGCGGCGGACCGTACGACGTGCGCGTCCCAGACCTTCTCGGCCAGGGTCCTCGGCTCAGGAGTGACTCCCACCATCTGGACATCCTAAATTCTGGGAGGTAAGTTTCGGCTTGTGGGACACAGTATGAGCGGTGTCGGCGTTCTCGACAAGGCGGTGGTCATCCTGGCCGCCTGCGTGGACGGCGCCAGCCTGGCCGAACTCGTTGAACGCACCAAGCTGCCCCGGGCCACCGCACATCGCCTGGCCCAGGCCCTGGAGATCCACCGAATGCTGGTGCGGGACACCCAGGGCAGATGGCGGCCCGGCCCCCGCCTGGGCGAGCTGGCCAACGCCGCACCGGACGTTCTGCTGACCGCCGCCGAGCCACTGCTGGCCGCGTTGCGCGACGCCACCGGTGAGAGCGCACAGCTCTACCTGCGCCGCGCCGACGAGCGGATCTGCGTGGCGGCGGCGGAGCGCGCCAGCGGTCTACGGGACACCGTTCCGGTCGGCTCGGTGCTGCCGATGACGGCCGGATCCGCAGCCCAGATCCTGCTCGCCTGGGAGCCGCCAGAGGCGGTGATGCCGCTGCTGCCGCGCAGCAAGTTCACCGGCCGCACCCTGGCCGAGGTACGCCGCCGCGGCTGGGCGCAGAGCGTCGCCGAGCGGGAGGCCGGTGTGGCGAGCGTCTCCGCCCCGATCCGCGACCGCACCGGCCGGGTGATCGCCTCGGTCAGCATCTCCGGCCCGATCGAACGCCTCGGCCGCCGCCCCGGCGAACGCCACGCCATGGCCGTGGTCCGAGCCGGCCAACGCCTATCCGGCCTCTAACCGCAGCCCCCGCCCCACCCCTCCCCTCCCCCCTCTCCCCCACCCGTCCGCTGGCGGTGATCAAGAAGTTTGCGTCACGACACGCCGGAGCCGGTGACGCAAAGTTCTTGATCAGCGCGGCGAGCGGGGGTCGGGCAGGGAGGGGGACGGAGAAGGGCCGGGGGACGAGAAAGGCTCATCTCGCGGAAGCGAGATGAGCCTTTGCTTGTAGCCCCGACCGGATTCGAACCGGCGCTACCGCCTTGAGAGGGCGGCGTCCTGGGCCACTAGACGACGGGGCCAGAACTTTTCCGTTCACCACCCTCGCGGGCGGTGCGAATGTAGTCTAGCGGCACCGCGCCCGGGTACGAGCGCGGGGTGCGGGGTCACCCGAGGGCCCGGCGGCGAGCCGGAACGCGCCCGGCGGCGGACACGAAACAGCCCGCCTCACGGGGTGAGACGGGCTGTGCACGATGTAGCCCCGACCGGATTCGAACCGGCGCTACCGCCTTGAGAGGGCGGCGTCCTGGGCCGCTAGACGACGGGGCCAGAACAACTTTGCTCCCCCACCTTAGCGGCGGAGGAGCTGCACTCTACCGAAGACCACCCTCCGCCCCCGAAGGGGCGGAGTCGAACTCCGTCAGAATCCAGCGTCTGGAAATTCTCGCGAATTCCAGCAGCGCTGGGGTACCAGGACTCGAACCTAGACTAACTGAACCAGAATCAGTCGGGCTGCCAATTACCCCATACCCCATTGGCCCCTTGCGGCGCCGGGAGTGAACTTTACCCTCCCGGTGCCGGCAGGCCAAATCCGATCCCCCCGAACCACCCGTGAGCTGCGGAAACAGGGGCATCAGACGGATCAGGCGACGGGGACCACCGGGTTGGTGAGCTCACCGATGCCGTCGATCCGCACGGTGACGGTATCCCCCTCGACAAGCGGGCTAACCCCGGCCGGAGTGCCGGTGAGAACGACGTCGCCGGGCAGCAGAGTCATCACGTGCGAGATGTACGACACCAGGCCCGGGACGTCGAAGACCATGTCCTTCGTCCGGCCGAGTTGGCGTACCTCCATCTCCTCCGGGTTGCGACCCACCTCACAGCGGATCTCCAGGTCGGAGACGTCCAGCCCGGTGGTGATCCACGGGCCGATCGGGCAGAACGAGTCGAAGCCCTTGGCCCGGGTCCACTGCCCGTCCGAACGCTGGAGGTCCCGAGCGGTGACGTCGTTGGCGCAGGTGTAGCCGAAGATGGCGCGTTCGGCGGCGGCCCGGTCGGCGCGGCGCGCGCCGGGCGCCCCGATCACGACCGCCAACTCCGCCTCGTGCTCGACCTGCTTGGAGAAGATCGGCAGTCGGATGGCGTCCCGGGGGCCGATCACCGAGGTGGACGGCTTGAGGAAGAGCAGCGGCTCCTTGGGCACGTCGTTGCCGAGCTCGGCGGCGTGGTCGGCGTAGTTGCGGCCGACACAGACGACCTTGCTGGGCAGGATCGGCGAGAGCAGCCGAACGTCGGAGAGGGCCCACCGGGCCCCACTGAAGGTGAGTTGGCCGAACGGGTGGCCCTCGATCTCGGCGATGGTCAGGCCCTGCGGCCCGGCCTCCGGTTCGCCTTCGACGGCACCGAACGACATTCCCTTGGCATGGGCAAAACGAGCGATACGCACCCGGCCAATCTAGCCCCGCCGGCACCCCAACCGGCCAGGACCGGCGGTCGGGTGTGCTCAACCCGTCAGCACGCGGCACCCTACCGGAGCTGGAGGTGACCGGGGCGGACTTCCCGACTTCGTACCCGCACGGAGGCGACCCGCACCTAGCGTCGGCTCCGGAGGTTCGTTCGTATGCCTGCATCGACACGACACCACAGAGCCCTCGCAGTGTTCGTGCACTGCCTCGGCATCCTCGCCGCCGTGCCGGCCCTGCCGACGGCGGCTCCGGAGGCGGCGGCCGCGCCACGACCACCGGCCGCCACGCCACAACCACCGGCCGCCGTGCCACGACCAACGGCCACCACGCCACAACCGCTGGCCGGCACGCCACGACCAACGGCCGCCACGCCAGAGCCGGCGGGGGCCACACCGGCGGCCACCCGGCGACCGGTGGCGATGGTCGCGCGGGTGACCCAGCCCACTCCGCCCTCGGCACCACCGGCGATGGCACCGCCGACCCGGGCACCGGCGTCGGCGCCCCCGCAACAGGTCACCGTGGCGGTCGCGACGGAGAGCAGCCCGGCACCGAGGTACCGGATCCAGGTGCGCAACGTGAGCAACTCGCCGCTTCAGACGACCGTGCGTCAGGAACTGCCGCCCGGGGCGTCGACCACCGCGATCAGCGGTGGTGGCCGGTCCACCCCGGCCGCCGGATCGGCCACGGAGGTGACCTGGCGGTTGCGGCTGCCCGCACACAGCACCACCACGCTGGGCACCGCACTCGCCGCGACCGCGCCAGGCCGGCCGCTGACCGCGCCGACCTGCGCGTTCACCAGTGACGGCAGCCGGCCGTACGACTGCGCCACGGCCACCTGGCAGGCGGCAGCGGCACCGGCGGCCGAGGTGACCGAGGCACCGCCGTGGCGCCGCTACCCGGTGCTGCTCGCCGGACTGGCGGTCCTGCTGCTGATCAGCGCCGCCCTGGTGTGGGTGTGGCGACGTCGGCGCGGGCGTCGGGTGACGGCTGCCGCACTATCCACCGCCGGTGGGGCCGGGGGTGACCGCGGGACGATCTATCCCCGGGCGGCCGCCCCGAGCCCGGTACGGCGTCGGCGTACCCCGCCGGTCTGGGTGTTGGTGGGCGCGGCAGTCGTAGTGCTGGCCGGCGTCGTCGGCACCGCGGGTTGGACGGCGACCCGGCAGGTCGCGGCGATCGACACGCAGAAGCAGCCCACCAGCGGCGCGTGGATGGGCACCGGGGTCACCGGGGCGCTGGGCGTGCCGTTGCGCGAGTCGGCGTTCGAATTCACCGTGTACCGGATGACCTGCGGCGCGCCCGGCACCGCCGGGAAGGCCAACGGCGGCGGTGCCGCACCGGCCAACGGCCGGCACTGCGAGGCCACCGTGGGGGTGCGCAACGTCACCGGCGACCACCAGCCCTGGCACAGCGAGCTGCAACGGGCGTACCTGCCCGGCGGGCGCTGGGTGAGCGCCGACGAGTCGGCCACCCGGACGGCGAACCTGGGTCGGGACGTCTTCGCCGACCCGATGGCGGCAGGCACCCGGATGGTGCTCCCGCTGGTCTTCACTGTCGACGGGCGGGACCCGCCCCAGCAGCTGGAGCTGCGCAGCGGGGTGTTCTCCGCCGGCGTCCGGGTGCACATGCCCTGACCGGTGTGCGGGCGGCGGTCGTACCCTGGGGTGCGTGACCGCCGCCCTCGCCCCCGCCGTGCTCGACGTGGCGCAGTGGCAGGCCCGCCGGCGGGCCCACGAGGAGCGGGTGGACGTGTGGCTGACCCCGCACCTGGCCCGGCGACGACGCGGTGAGCGGCATCCGGTGGCCGACTTCCTGTTCACCTACTACTCGCACCGCCCGGCCCAGCTGCGTCGTTGGCACCCGGGGCCCGGGGTCGAGCTGCGAGACGCCGATCCGGCCGAATTCGGCCGCGACTACCGCGCCGGCGCCGCCGGGGTCACCCTCGACACCGATGGGGTACGCGCGCGCCGCGGCGAGTCGATCGCCTGGATCCGCTCCCTGCTGGCGGCGACGCGTGGACGGGCACCGCACTTCGGCTGCTTCGGGATGCACGAGTGGGCGATGGTCTACCGGCAGACCCGGGAGGAGCTGCGGCACAACGCCTGGCCGTTGCGGCTGAGCGCGGAGCGCACCGCGGCGGTCGTCGAGGAGCGGGGCGTGCGGTGCAGCCACTTCGACGCGTTCCGGTTCTTCACCCCGCCGGCCCGGCCGTTGAACCTGCTCACCCCGACCCGGGACACGCAGCACGCGCACGAGCAGCCGGGCTGCCTGCACGCCAACATGGATCTGTACAAGTGGGCGTACAAGTTGTCGCCGTTGGTCTGCTCGGAGCTGGTGGCCGACGCGTTCGACCTGGCCCGGGACATCCGCACGCTGGACATGCGGGCCAGCCCGTACGACCTGGCGGCACTGGGCTACCCGCCGGTGCGGGTGGAGACTCCGGACGGTCGGGCGGAGTACGCGGCGGCGCAGCGCGGGTTCGCCGAGCGGGCCGCGCTCCTGCGCGACCGGCTGCTCGCCGCCGTCCCGGACTAGCGTCGTCCCGGGATCAGTCGTCGGCGCGGATCAGTCGTCGTCGGCGCGGCGGTCCCGCTTGCGCTGGGACTGGCGTTTCTTCTCGGCCAGCCGGCGCTCCTTGGCCCCGCGGGACGGGCGGGTCGCTCGGCGGGCTGGAGGTGGGGACGCGGCAGCCTCGCGCAGCAGGGCGGTCATCCGTGCCCGGGCCGCCTCGCGATTGGCCAGCTGGGCCCGGTGCTCGCTGGCGGCGATCGTCAGCACCCCGTCGACCAGGCGGTTGGCCAGCCGGGCCAGCGCCCGCGGTCGCAGCCACTCGGGCACGGCCGGGGAGTTGGCCAGGTCGTAGCTCAGCTCGACCCGGGAGTCGGCGGTGTTCACACCCTGCCCGCCCGGCCCCGACGAGCGGGAGAAGCGCTCCCGTAGCTCTCCGGCGGGGACGACCCACCGGTCGGTCACCCGCAGTCCGTCGTCCACGTCCCGAGGCTAACCCGCCACGACCCGCCAGGGGTTACCGGTGCGGAGGCTCACTCTGCGTCGGGGACTGGCTGGGCGCTGGCCCGGCGGTCTCCTCGTCGGAGCCGACCGCCGCGTACGCCACCGCGCCGAAGAGCAGCACCCCGATGACCGCGGCCTTCACGGCGACGCCGCGGATCAGCGACCAGGCGCCCCGGCGGGCGCCCGGCACCGATTTCTTGACGGTCTGGTAATCGTTCCACCCGCGTCGTGCCCGGGCGTACGCCGACCCCACTGCACATCCGATGACCAGGCCCACCAGCAGGAGGACCGTGAGAAGAGGACGCTCCACCTCCGCCAGTATCCATACCGAGCGTAATATTTCCATGGCCCGATGCCGTCCGGCCGGATATCTGACAGTGGCGGCCCCCGTCAGGGCGTTCGGGCAGCTCAGCCGCCCTTGCCGATGATCGTGTCGGCGGTCTGCTGCACCTGGTCGATCGGGATGGCGAACCCGATGCCGATCGAGCCGTTGCCGTCGATGGTGGCGATGGCGGTGTTCACCCCGACCACCTCCCCGCGCGCGTTGACCAGTGGCCCACCGGAGTTGCCGGGGTTGATGGACGCGTCGGTCTGCACCGCGCTGTGCCGGTTGTTGCCGAGCCGTACCTGCCGGTCGAGAGCGCTGACGATGCCCGCGGTGACCGTTCCGGCCAGACCGAGCGGTGAACCCACCGCGAGCACCGGCTCACCGACCCGGGTCGCGCCCGGTTTGGCCAGGGGCAGCGGGGTGAGACCGGCCGACGGCGGCACCTTCAGCACCGCCAGGTCGGAGCGCGGCTCCCGGCCGACCACCTCGGCGGCGAACCGGCGGCCGTCGGGCAGTTCCACGGTCACCGGCCCGCCACCCCCCTTGGCCAGGATGTGGTCGTTGGTGATCAGGTGCTGCTGGTCGTCCACGGCGAAGCCGGAGCCGGTCGCGGACCCGCCGGTCGCGCCGCCGGCCAGCACCGACACCACCCCGGGTACGGTCCGCTCGGCCGCGGTGACCAGTTCGGCCGGCACCGGGGCTGCGGACGCCGCGGCCGGGCCACCAGCCCCGTCCCGGCTGGCCACCACGCCACCGGCGAGAGCACCGGAGACGGCCGAGACCGCCACCACGCCCAACACGGCGAGTAGCCGCCCAGGCCGTCGCCCGCCCGGGTCCCGTTCGGGCGCGTCCCACCACCCGCGCCCGTCCGGGTCGAGTTCCGGTGAGATGAACCAGGGACCGCGCGGTTCGCCCAGTCCGGTCTGCACTGCCATGCGTACTCCTCACGGTCGACGTCGGTTGTGCGCGGCGGTCAGGGCAGCCGGGAGAACCAGCGCATCGAGCCGGCGGCGGCGCCCATGGCGAACACCAGTCCGAGGCCGATGAACCGGGCCGAGATGTCCTGCCGCTCGGTGCGGTAGCCGACCGAGCTGCCGATGTCGTCGTAGACGGCCCGTAGCTCCTCGGTGGTGCTGGCCTCGTGGAACATCCCGCCGGTCTCCTCGGCGACCGCCTTGAGGGTCTGTCCGTCCACCGGCACCTGGATGGGCCGTCCCCCTCGGTCGACGAACCCGGACGGTGTGCCGAACGAGATCGCGTGTACCGGCACCTCCGCCTTTACCGCTTCCGCGGCCGCCTCCATCGGGTCCATCCCGGAGGTGTTGGCGCCATCGGAGAGCAGGATGACCCGGGCGGGTGGGGTCTCCTTCGCGGCCTCGCTGTCCAGGCTCTTGACCGCGCCGAGCGAGGTGTTGATGGCCTCGCCGATCGCGGTGCCCTGGACGCCGGTGATGCCCTCGGCGAGCCGGTCGATCCCCTCGTCGAGGGCGTCCCGGTCGGTGCCCGGGGGCACCAGCACGGCGGCGCTGCCGGCGAACGCGACGAGACCCACGTTGAACTCGTCGGGCAGGCCCTCGACGAAGCGCCGGGCAGCCTCCTTCGCCGCGGCCAACCGGTCCGGTTCGACGTCGGTGGCGAGCATCGACGTGGAGACGTCCACCGCCACCATCACCGTGGCCCGTTCCCGGGGCACCCGGACCTCGGCGCTCGGGCGGGCGAAGCCGACCACGAGCAGCGCCAGCATGGCCAGGAAGAGACCGGCCGGTACGTGCCGACGCCAGGCGGGCCGCTCCGGCGCCACCCGGTCCAGCAGCCGCAGGTTGGTGAAGCGGACCGCGTACCGGCTGCGTCGGCGCTGCACGACCAGGTACGCGACGACCAGGGCGAGCACGCCGAGCAGCAGCCAGAGTCGCAGCGGCGACTGCCAGATCACGCGGCACCTCCCCGGGGCTGACCGACCGGCGCGGCGGCCAACCGACGCTGGGCGTGCACGTGCCGGACGATGTCCGCGCTCCAGTCCCCGTCGGTGCTCAGCGGCAGATGGGTGGCCCCACTGCGGCGCAACGCCTGGTGGACCTGTTCGCGCTGGACGGCGGCGGCCTCGGCGTACCGCTCACGCAGCCCACGGTCCGATGTGCACACCTCGCGGTGCCGACCGGTCTCCGGGTCAACGAGCGTGATCAGGCCGACGTCGGGTAGTTCCAGCTCACGCGGGTCGGTCACCTCGATCGCGAGCACCTGGTGCCGGACGGCCAGCCGACGCATGGTCCGCTCCCACGGAGCTGCCTGGCCGGGGTCGTCGGGCAGGCCGTCGAGGAAGTCGGAGACCACCACGACCAGCCCGCGCCGGTTGGCGATCCGGTGCAGCGCGTCGAGCCCGTCGGCCAGATCGGGCGGTCTGGCCGCCGGTCCGCGCCCCGGCCGGTCGGTGGGGGCGGTGGCCCGCGGGGCGGCGAGCAGCGCGCGGAGCAGAGCGAGCAGATGGGTACGCCCGCTGCGGGCCGGAAAGCGACGTACCCCGTCGGCGCGCAGCACCTGGGCACCGAGGCGGTTGCCGACGCCCGCGGTCAGGAAACCGACCGC
This sequence comes from Micromonospora sp. NPDC050784, assembly GCF_044456765.1. Taxonomy (NCBI): domain Bacteria; kingdom Bacillati; phylum Actinomycetota; class Actinomycetes; order Micromonosporales; family Micromonosporaceae; genus Micromonospora; species Micromonospora sp. NPDC050784. The sequence continues at coordinate 107,062 of NZ_JBITGG010000004.1, forward strand.
CGCGACGGCGGCCACGGCCAGCTCCCGTTTGTCCAGCTCGGCGGTGCCGAACTCCATGCTGGCGCTGCCGTCGACGAGCAGCCAGGTGGTCAACTCCCGGTCGGCGTCGACCTGTCGGACGTGCGGCACGGCGGTTCGGGCCGTCACCGCCCAATCCATCCGGCGGACCTCGTCCTCGCCCGGCCGGTACTCGCGACTGCCGGACGGTTCACTGCCCGGACCGGGCAGCAGGCCGCGGTACTGGCCGTGCAGCAGGCCGTTCAGTCGGCGCGTGACGGTCAACTCCAGGCGGCGCAGGCGCTGGTCCGGGGCCAGCTCGGCGAGGCCGGGGTCGGCGGGCACGGCGGTCGCGCGTCTCATGCCGCCGCCAGATCCGGCGCCTGCTGCGGGTGTCCGGCGGCCAGCCGGGGCGGTGGCACCGCCTCGACGAGCCGGCGCACCAGGCTCTCGGCCGACACCCCGTCGGCCACCGCGTCGAAGGAGAGCACCAGCCGGTGGGCGAGGACGTCGACGGCCAGCTCACGGATGTCCTCGGGCAGCACGTACTCCCGCCCCCGCAACAGGGCCTGTGCCCGGGCGGCCGCGACCAGGCCCAGGGTGGCCCGGGGGCTGGCCCCGTACGCCAACAGCGGGGCGATCTCCGGCAGCCCGAAGCGGCCCGGGTCGCGGGTGGCGAGGATCAGGCGCACCACGTACTCGGCCAACGCGTGGTGGACGAAGACCCGCTCGGCGTGGACCTGGAGGTCGCGCAGCCGTTGCGCGTCGAGCACCCGGCGCGGGGTCGGCCGGTCGGTGCTCATCCGGTAGAGGATGGCCAGCTCGTCGGCGTCGCTGGGGTAGTCGACCACCACCTTCATCAGGAATCGGTCACGCTGCGCCTCCGGGAGCTGGTAGACCCCCTCGGACTCGATCGGGTTCTGGGTGGCCAGCACCAGGAACGGCTCCGGGACCGGCCAGCTGCGCCCGCCGATCGAAACCTGCCGTTCGGCCATCGCCTCCAGCAGCGCCGACTGGACCTTGGCCGGGGCCCGGTTGATCTCGTCGGCCAGCACCAGGTTGGCCATGATCGGGCCCAGCTCGATGTCGAAGGTCTCCTTGGACGCCCGGTAGATCCGGGTGCCGACGATGTCGGAGGGCACCAGGTCCGGGGTGAACTGGATCCGGGAGAAGGTGCCGCCGACCACTGTCGCGAGGGTCTGCGCGGCCAGTGTCTTGGCCACGCCGGGTACCCCCTCCAGGAGGCAGTGTCCGTTGGCGACCAGGGCGGTGAGCAGGCGTTCGACGAGGCGATCCTGCCCGACGATCACGCGTTTGACCTCGAAGAGGGTCTGTTCCAGCTCGATGCCGGTCGGCTCCGGATCGACCGGGCTGGGCATGCTGGCCAGGGTGTCCGAGATGTCCGTCACGGTGCTTGCTTCCCTGGCACACGCCCGGCAAACGTCGGATTGTGCGGCCCGGACCGGCCCGGAGTGGCCGGAATGGGGATGAGCCGCGCGGAAGGGTGACGACCGGCGCGACCCGGCCGAGGAGAGCACAATCGTGTCGTGGGATGCCCCACCTAGGCACCAAACGCACGACGTCCTGCACTCCTGGGCGCGCACGCACCGGCCGAACAGGCGGGGCAGGCAGGGCGCGGGGCGGACAGGGTCCGACCCCCGTGCCGGAGGCGACGGGGGCCGGGTGTCGGTTCGGTCAGGGTGTGTGGGTGAGCAGGGTGAAGCCCCGGTCGGCAGGCGTTCCGGCCGAGTTGCGGGTCTCGATGTAGACCCCGTTGGGTGTCTGCAGCCGCGGGGCGACGGAGACCTCGCCACCCGGCGGGATGCAGCAGGCGTCGGGCCGGGAGATGGTGGCCAGGAAGGCACCCGCCGACACGTTGGAGCCGAACTGCACCTCGTACTGGCCGGGGCCGTACTTGATCACCGTGCCGGTGCCGCGCGCCTTGGTGCCGTTGGCGTTGACGACGGTGAACCAGGTGGCGGCGGCCATCGTGGTGACCCCGCCGGCCTTCAGCGCGGCCTTCGCCGAGCGTGCGGACTCGGCGGTGACCGGCGGCTGGCTGTTCGTACCCCGGTCCACCGGCTTGGCGGCGGCCTGCGGCGCCTTCGCCGACGGCTGGGCGACGGCGATCCCTCCGCCGACCAGAGTGAGCGCCAGGACAGCGAACGTGACCGCTGCCGCCTTGCGTCGGAAGGATGTTTCCATAACAGGTCCCCCTTGTGTGACCGTGCGAATTCGGCCGACCCGCGGGGCGGGACGGATGGCTGCCCACAAATAGGCGAACGACGGCGGTGGAGCGGGGGAAAGTCGATTCACTTACACCCGGCGAGGTCGATTTATTAACGATCTACATCCCCTCTGAGCTGGGATTACTACTCAGAGTTGCGTCGTTTAAGCCAGATGGAACGTAGCACCGCAAAAAGCTTTACGTCAATAGTTGATCTCACTTTTCCGGGCTGTAGAGCAACCGTCAGATAATTGTGAAAGGTGAGCGCATCACCATTCATGAAATGCTTTCGGCGCGCCGGCTATGATCACCGCCATGATCGTCGACGCCGCACCCCCACGCCGGAGCGCTCGGCTCGGCAGCGTGCTCTGTTGGCTGACGGCCGGGCCGACAGCTCTCTGGGCCGCCGTCCGGCTGATCGGCCTGGACCGGGGGCCGTTGGTGCAGGCGCTCGCCTTCACGCCGTACGTCGCGGGTGTCAGTGTGCTGGTCCTGGGCCTCGCGCTCGCGCTGCGGCGCTGGTGGCCGGCGGCGCTCGCGGCCCTGGCGGCGGTGGCGTTGCTCGGCGCCGTCGCACCTCGGGCGCTGGCCAGCCCGCAGCCGACGGCAGCCGGACCGACCGTGCGGCTGCTCACCGCCAACCTGCTCGCCGGCGCCGGCGACGCGCGGACGCTTGTGGAGCTGGTCCGGCGACACCAGGTGGACGTGCTCACCGTGCAGGAGTTCACACCGGACGCGCAGGCCGCCCTGGACCAACTCGGCCTCGCCACCCTGCTGCCGCACCGGCAGCTCAACGCGGAGGTCGGCACACCCGGCTCCGGGCTCTACTCGCGGTGGCCGGTCACCGATCCGGGCGTGCGACGCAACCTCGACGGCTGGGGTTTCACCCAGGCGTACGCGACGGTGACCGTCCCCGGCGCACCCCCGGTCCGCGTCGAATCGGCCCACCCCTCGGCGCCGTACGCGCTGGACCAGGTGGACGCCTGGCGTGCCGACCTGACCGCCCAACCACCGGCCACCCCGGACGGTGGCCTGCGGATCCTCGCCGGTGACTTCAACGCCACCCTCGACCACAGCCCCCTGCGGGCCCTGCTCCGCACCGGTTACGTCGACGCCGCCGACGCCGCCGGGGAAGGGTTGACCGGCACCTGGGGTCCGTACGACGGGGATCTCATCCCGCCGGTCACCATCGACCACGTCCTGGTCGACCACCGGATAGCGGTCCGCTCGGTACGGGTGTTCGCCGTACCCGGCAGCGACCACCGCGCCGTCCACACCACCCTCACCCTCCCCACCCCCTAACCCCACACCCCACCCCACCCCACCCCACCCCACCCCGCCCCGCCCCGCCCCGGTCGATCATGGACTTGTGGTGGGCGTTTTGGGCACCGGAGCCCGGAACGCCCACCACCACAACTCCATGATCGACGCCGGCAGGGGGTGGGGCGAGGCGGGCGGGGCTGGGTGGGGTGGGGTGGGCGGGGTGGGGTGGGCGGGGTGGGGTGGGCGGGGTGGGGTGGGGTGGGCGGGGTGGGGCGGGGAGGCAGAGGGTTTCAGACGGAGGTGGGGGCCAGGCCGTAGGTGAGGGCGTCCACCAGGGCGTGCCAGCTGGCCTCGACCACGTTCGGGTGGACGCCGACAGTGGTCCAGTCCCGCCCGCCGCCGTCGGAGGTTTCGAGCAGGACCCGGGTGACCGCGCCGGTGCCGTGGCTGCCCTCCAGGATGCGCACCTTGTAGTCGGCCAACTCGAAGTCGCGCAGCTGCGGGTAGTGCCGCGCCAGCCCCACCCGCAGCGCCTCGTCGAGGGCGTTGACCGGGCCGTTGCCCTCGGCGGTGGCGATCACCCGCTCACCGCGAACCCGGATCTTGACGGTCGCCTCGGAGACCACCGCGCCGTCCTCACGGTGCTCGACCAACACCCGGTACGACTCCAGGGTGAACGGTCGGGCCGGGCTGCCCTCCGGCAGCTCGGAGCGGACCAGCAACTCGAAGGAGGCATCGGCGGCTTCGAAGGACCAGCCACCCGCCTCCAACTCCTTGACCCGCTTGGTGACCCGGGTCAGGGCGTCCGGACTGCCGGCCAGGTCCAGGCCAAGCTCACGGCTCTTGAGCTCGACGCTGGCCCGACCGGCCATCTCGGTGACCAGGATCCGCATGTCGTTGCCCACCACCGACGGGTCCACGTGGTTGTAGAGCAACGGGTCGACCTTGATCGCGCTCGCGTGCAACCCCGCCTTGTGGGCGAAGGCAGCGGCCCCGGCATACGCCTGGTGGGTGTCGGGGGCGATGTTGGCGATCTCGGCGATGGCGTGCGAGACCCGCACCATCTGCGCCAGGCAGCCCTCCGGTAGGACGGGCATGCCGAGCTTGAGTTGGAGGTTGGCGACGACCGCGAAGATGTCGGCGTTACCGGGGCGTTCGCCGTACCCGTTGGCGGTGCCCTGCACGTGGCGGACCCCCGCCTCCACGGCAGCGATCGTGTTGGCCACCGCGCAGGCGGTGTCGTTCTGGGCGTGCATGCCGAGCAGCCCGGCGTCGATCCCCAGCCGGTCGGTCAGGTCGAGGATCACGGCGGTCACCTGGGACGGCAGCATGCCGCCGTTGGTGTCGCAGAGCACCATCCGCTCGGCGCCGGCGGCGAGCGCGGTCTGCACCACGGCCGCACCGTACGCGGGGTCGTGCCGGTAGCCGTCGAAGAAGTGTTCGCCGTCGACGAAGACCCGTCGGCCCTCGCGGACGAGGTGGCTGACGGTGTCGTGGATCATCGCCAGGTTCTCCGCGCCGGTGGTGCGCAACGCGCGCTCGACGTGCCGGGTGTCGGCCTTGGCGACCAGGGCCACCGCCGCGGTCTGCGCGTCCAGCAGGGCGCGCACCTGGGGGTCGTCCGCGACCGGAACGCCGGCCTTGCGGGTGGCGCCGAACGCGACGAGTACGGCGTGCCGCAGGTCCAGCTCGGTGCGGGCGCGGCGGAAGAACTCGGTGTCCTTGGGCACCGCGCCCGGCCAGCCGCCTTCGATGAAGCCGACGCCGAACTCGTCGAGCAGCCGGGCCACGGCCAGCTTGTCGACCACCGAGTAGGTGAGCCCCTCGCGCTGGGCGCCGTCGCGCAACGTGGTGTCGAAGACCTGGAACGTCATCAGGATCCTTTCTCGGAGCAACAAAAAGACCTCCCGCGGATGCGGGAGGTCTGCGCGCTCGGCAGAGGGGAGAGCCGGCGCGCTAGGTCGCAATAATCAGGACGGTGCTGGTCACGTTCGCCACTCTGCCACCCCTCCCGCGAATTTGGGAGGAACAATCCACATAGCGGGATGGTCACGGAGGGTTCGTGCAGCCCGAACCGCTGCTCGTGATCGGCTTCACAAGCCACCCGGGCCACCCATCGGGAGAAACAGCCATGCGGAAGCATCGGGAACGGATCCAACGACGGCCACCGTGCCGTCGGCAAGGAGGACCTGTGCTCACCGTCAGTGACCGCTTACCTGAGCACAACCTCACCGCCTGCGAATCGCTGGGCGCCAACAACGCGTCCAAGACGATCAACCACCCGTCCCACGAGGGCACGTGGCGTGTGGTCTTCGTCGGGCCGATGGACTTCACCTCCATCAGCCCGGCGGAGATCGCCGACGAGACCCTCGCCGGGGTCTGACCATGGGCCTGGACGCGATCAGGGCGGCCCTGCCGGAGTACGCCAGGGACATCGAGCTCAACCTGGGCTCCACCATCGGCACCTCGGCGTTGACCCCGGCGCAGACCTGGGGCACCGCGCTGGCCTGTGCGGTGACCGCCCGTAACCCGGTGGTGCTGCGAGAGATCGCGGCCGAGGCGCTCGGGCACCTCGGGCCGGAGGGTGTCGAGGCGGCCAAGGGCGCCGCGGCGATCATGGCGATGAACAACATCTACTACCGGGCCAAGCACCTCATCGGCGACGAGGGGTACACCTCGATGCCGGCCCGACTGCGGATGCGGATCATCGCGAGGCCAGGCGTGGACAAGGGCGACTTCGAGCTCTGGTGCCTCGCCGTGTCCGCCATCACCGGCTGCGGGGTGTGCCTGGAGTTGCACGAGAAGAAGCTGCGCGCCAGCGGCTTCACCCGGGATCAGCTGCACGAGGCCCTGCGGATCTCCGCCGTGGTGAACGCCGCCGCGGTCACCCTGGACGCCGAGGCCGCACTGGCCTGAGCAGGTACGCCCCGGTGGGCCGATGCCGCACCTCGCGGCCTCGCCCGTCCCCGTGCCGGAGCCTGTCGCCGTTTCCGGCCGCCGACGGCCGGGTAGCTCCTGCGGAGACATGAGGTGATCGGTGACAGTCAGGAGTGAACGGCATGGACAGGATCGATCCGCACGCCACCCACGCCGGGCCGGACCCGCTGCGCGGCGGCGACCAGGGCACGGTGCCCGGCGGCGCGCCGGCCGGCACGTTCGACCCCTGGCGCTACCGCGACCAGGCCGGGGTGGCCGACGCCGACCTGGTCGGCTACAAGGTCGAGGCCACCGACGGCGGCATCGGCAAGATCGACAGCGCCAGCCACGAGGTGGGCGGCAGCTATCTGGTCGTGGACACCGGGCCCTGGATCTTCGGCAAGAAGGTGATGCTGCCGGCCGGCACCGTCAACCAGGTCGACCACGACCAGCGCACCGTCTCCGTCGACCGGACCCGGGACCAGATCAAGGCCGCCCCGGAGTACGACGAGACCAGCCACAGCGACCCGAGCTACCGGGATCAGCTGGGTGGCTACTACGACGAGACGTACGGCGCGCTCCCGCCCGGCACGGCGCGCTGACCGTTCGACCCGACGGCCGGTGGGGCGCTGTCCCACCGGCCGTTACCGTGTGGACGTGGACACCACCGAGGACAACCCCCAGCTCTCGCTCCCGGCCACCTTCAACTTCCGCGACGTCGGTGGCTACGTCGGCCACGACGACAGATCCGTACGCCGGGGCCGCCTCTACCGCTCCGACTCGCTGCACCGCCTCACCGAGCAGGACCAGGACGCGTTCGCCGCGATCGGGATCCGCACCGTCATCGACCTGCGCCGCCCCACCGAGGTGGAGCGCGACGGCCGGGTGCCGGCGTACCAGGGGCTGACCTACCGGCACATCCACCCGGAGCACGACGACTGGGCGGGTACGCCGCACGAGGAGGGCGCGAGCCTGGCCCGATACCTCGCCGACCGGTACGCCGACCTGGCCCAGACCGGCACCGCCGGGCTGGCCGAGGCGGTCGGGCTGATCGCCGACTCCGCCAACGCCCCGGTGGTGGTGCACTGCGTCGCCGGCAAGGACCGCACCGGCATCGTCTGCGCGCTGACCCTCGCCGTGCTCGGCGTCGACGACGCGGACATCACCGCGGACTACGCGTTGAGCAGTGTGGCGTCGGCCCGGTACAGCGCCTGGTTGGCCTCCGTCACCCCGGGCGGTGTGGACGTGCCGGCGCCGTTCCTGAGCTCCCCCGCCGAGGCGATGCAGATCTTCCTCGACGAGCTGCGCGCGGGGCACGGCTCGGTCGAGGCGTACCTGCGCCACGCCGGGGTGACCGACGAGCAGCTCGCGGCGCTCCGCGACCACCTGCTCGACGAGCCCACCAAGACCGAGCCCACCGACGCGTAGGGCCCACCGCGCCGGCCCGTCCGGGTGGACGGGCCGGCACAGCGACGGAGGTCAGAGAACCCGCTGCACCCAGCCGTGCGGGTCGGCCGCCTTGCCCCGCTGGATGTCGACCAGCTGCTGACGCAGGGCCATGGTGACCCGGCCGGGCTCGCCACCACCGATCAGGAACTCGCCGTCCGGGAAGCGGACCCCACCGACCGGGGTGACCACCGCGGCGGTGCCGCAGGCGAACACCTCCTTCAGGCGTCCGCTGGCGGCGTCGGCCTGCCAGTCGGCGAAACTGACCGGCCGCTCCTCGATCTGGTGCCCGGCCGCGCCGGCCAGCGTGAGGATGGCGTCACGGGTGATGCCCGGCAGGATCGTGCCGGTCAACGGTGGGGTCACCACCGTGCCGTCGTCGTAGACGAAGAAGACGTTCATGCCGCCCATCTCGTCGACGAACCGGCGCTCCACCGCGTCCAGGAAGACCACCTGGTCACAGCCGGCCTCGATGGCCTCCGCCTGGGCCGCCAACGACGCGGCGTAGTTACCGCCGCACTTGGCCGCGCCGGTGCCGCCGGGCGCGGCCCGGGTGTAGTCCGGAGAGACCCAGACGGTGACCGGCTTGACGCCACCGGTGAAGTACGCCCCGGCCGGTGAGGCGATCACCAGGTAGAGGTATTCGTTGGCCGGGCGGACGCCGAGGAAGACCTCACTGGCGAACATGAACGGCCGCAGGTAGAGGCTGCCGTCCTCACCGGTGGGGATCCACTCCCGGTCGATCTCGATGAGCTTGTGCAGCGAGTCGACGAACACCTCCGGCGGCAGCACCGGCATCGCCATCCGCTGCGCGGAGGTGGCGAAGCGGGCCGCGTTGGCGTCCGGCCGGAACATCGTCACGCCACCGTCGGCAGTGCGGTACGCCTTGAGCCCCTCGAAGATCTCCTGCGCGTAGTGCAGCACCGCGCTGGCCGGGTCCATCGGGATCGGACCGCGGGCCTCCACCCGGGCGTCGTACCAGCCCTTGCCGTCGGCGTAGCGGACGGTGACCATGTGGTCGGTGAAGACGCGGCCGAACCCGGGGTTTGCCAGCAGGGCGGCCCGGTCGGCGGCGGATACCGGCGCGGCATTCGGACGGATCTCGAAGTCGAGCTTGTCACCACCGCTCATCGCGCTGACCTCCCTGCAGGACAACGGCATGCGGGACCGCACACCGACATGGCTGTGCCAGAAACTTACCCCGAACGGTCGTTCAGCGGGTAGCGCCGGTCGGGCGGGACGGCCGGCCCGGGCAGACCGACCCTCGGGCCGGTCGCCGCACGGGCCGGGGTGGTCAGGCTACGGCGTGGGCGGCGAGCCGGTCGCCGACCTCTTCGGTACGCAGCGTTACGCCCGGGACCCGGCTGGCCAGCTCGACGGCGACCGCCGCGTTGACCCGGGCGGCGGACTCGCTGTGCCCGAGCTGCTCCAGCAGCAACGCGGCGGAGAGCACCGCGGCGACCGGGTCGGCGACGCCCTGCCCGGCGATGTCCGGCGCCGAGCCGTGCACCGGCTCGAACATCGAGGGGTACGTCCCCTCGGGGTTGATGCAGCCGCTGGCGGCCAACCCGATGCCGCCGGTGACGGCCGCGGCGATGTCGGTGAGGATGTCGCCGAAGAGGTTGTCGGTGACCACCACGTCGTAGCGCTGCGGCTGGGTGACCAGGAACATGGCCGCCGCGTCGACGTGCTGGTACTCGGTGACGACGTCGGGGTGCTCGGCGGCGACCGCGTCGAACGTGCGCGCCCAGAGCGACCCGGCGTGGGTGAGCACGTTGGTCTTGTGCACGAGGGTGACCTTGCGCCGCTCCCGGCGGCCGGCGCGGGCGAACGCGTCGCGGATCACCCGCTCCACGCCGTGCCGGGTGTTCAGGCTCTCCTCGGTGGCGACCTCGGCCGGGGTGTTCCGGTGCAGGGAGCCACCGGCGCCGGCGTAGAGCCCCTCGGTGCCCTCGCGCACCACCACGAGGTCGACCTCGCCCGGCTTCACGTTGCCAAGTGGGCCGGCGACCCCGGGCCAGAGCCGGGACGGGCGCAGGTTGACGTACTGGTCGAAGGCGAAACGGAGCTTGAGCAGCAGCCCCCGCTCCAGCACACCCGGCGGGACCGTCGGGTCACCGACCGCGCCGAGCAGGATCGCGTCGTGCCCGGCCAGCTCGGCCAGCACCGAGTCGGGCAGCACCTCTCCGGTACGGTGCCAGCGGGCGGCACCGAGGTCGTACTCGGTGGCCTGCACGTCGGGCAGCACCGCGTCGAGGACCTTGCGGGCCTGCGCGACCACCTCGGGCCCGATGCCGTCTCCGGCCACCACCGCGATCCGCGCCACGACCGCACTCCTCTGCTCAACGGTTCCGTTCGGGCAACGGTACGTCGCCGTCCCGCCTCCCGGTACGCCGTGTCCACGATCTGGGACGCGGGAATGCACAGGTCTCTCTCAGCTGGGACTCATGGGGTGGTCATCTTCGCTGCCTACCGTGGTGATCAGTGGGTCGCGGGGGCCTGCTGACCAACGGGGTCGCGACGACGCGGCGCCACGTGCGAGGGGGCAGATGCGATGCGCATCGACGAGCAGCCACGGACCCGCTGGCCGGACCCGTCCACGTTCCGCAACCGCCGGCCGGACCTTCGACTCGGCAGCCGCCGGAACCGGATCGACCCGGCCGCCGCCACCGAGGGCCGGATCGCGGTGCAGCACACCGTACGCACCGCGACCGCCGAGTACACCCTGCTGCTCAACGCCCCCGAGTGGCTCGGCCGCCGGGGCGTGGGCGAGGCGCTGCGGGACAGCGTCGCCGAGCTGCGCGCCATCGACCTCACCTACGGCCCCAACCGACCGGAGAGCCTGGTCTCCCGGCTGCGTCGGGGCGAGATCAGCCCGGACTCGTACCCCCCGCTCGCCGATCTGGTGGACCGCTGCACGGCGATGCGCGCGGCCACCGACGGGTGGTTCGACGCCTGGGCGGTGCCCGGCGGCTTCGACCCGGGTGGCCTGCTCGGCGGCTGGGCGGTGGAACGCGCCGCGGAGCGACTGCGCGCCGCCGGCATCCACGACTACGCCGTACTCACCGGCGCTGACCTCGTCGTCCGGGGCCGCGCGCCACACGGTGGGCCGTGGCGGGTCGCGGTGCACCACCCGACCGCGCCCGAGCGCGCTCCCCTGGTGCTGGAGATGACCGCCGGCGCGGTCGGCACCTCCGGGGTGACCGGGCGGCAGGGGCACGTGGTGGACCCGCACACCGGCGAGCCGGCGGATCACCTCGTCGCCGCCACCGTGGTGGGCCCCGACCTGACGATCGCCGACGCGTACGCCACCGCGCTCTACGCCGCCGGCCCCACCGGCCTGGCGTGGTTCCGCGGCAACTCCGACTATCGCGCGCTCTTCGCACACCGTCGCTGAGCTGGTCGGGCCCGCGATCGGCCCCCACGGTCTCGGCAACGACAGTGGGGGCCGGTCAGCGACGAGTGCGCGTGGCTCGCACAACCGAGGGGTGCGGACCGGTCGGGCCGGACGTCGACCGCGCCACCCGAAGACGGGCCGGCGCCTCGAACTCGGCCAGTGACCGCAGTGCGTACGCTAGCGAATCGACGCAACTCGACGCAAGAGTCTCCACACCGGACCGTCGCGAACGGAGACTGCGGTGATCCGTGGTTGACCGGCGGCGAGGCAGTTTCGACATGGTGAACGGCGGATGGCACGCTATCCGCCGTGAGTTTCGATCTGAGCGTGTGGGCCCTGGAGGACGGGGCGACGCCCGAGGACGTGCGGACAGCGGTTGACGGTTGCCGGCAGGGCCGGCACGTGGACCGCTACCCCGACCCGCGGGTGGTCAGCTTCTACCGGGCGATCACCGCCTCCTATCCGGACCGTCACCCCGGCCCGAACAGCCCGTGGGCGGTGGCGCCGCTGCACGCGGCCCACGACCACGTCGAGCTGAACCTGCACCCGACCTGCGCGGACCAGGTGCTACTGGACATCGAGCGGCTGGCCGGCGAGCACGGACTGATGCTCTTCGACCCGCAGGACGGCTCGGTCTATCCGCCCCCGGCGCGGCTGCCCGGCTGACCCCGACCCGGGGCACGGACGGGATACGACGAGGGGCCCGGCGAATCGCCAGGCCCCCCATGGTGCTTGTCGTCTACTACTCGTCGCGCAGGTCGGCGGCGCTGGCCGCCGTGGCGCCGATCGACTCGGCGGCCGAGGTGAGCAGGTCGGCGCCGAGCGCCTGGTCGACGGTGAGCGTCATCAGCGTCTCGCCGCCCGCCTCCCGACGAGCCACCTGCATGGCGGCGATGTTGATGCCCGACTCGCCGAGCAGGGTACCGACCGTGCCGACCACACCGGGCCGGTCGGCGTAGCGCAGGAAGAGCAGGATGCCCTCCGCGCCGATCTCCACGTCGAAGCCGTCCACCTCGGTCAGCTTCAGGACGTCCCGGGCGCCGGAGTGGGTGACCGTGCCGGAGACACTGACCGTCCGGCCGTCCGGCAGCGCGCCGCGCACCGTGACCAGGGTCGGCTGCTCGGCCGTCTCGGCCAGGGTGGCCAGGGTGACCTCGACGCCACGCTCGGCGGCCAGGTGCGGGGCGTTGACGTAGGTGACCTGATCCTCGACCACGGAGCTGAACAGGCCCTTGGTGGCGGCGAGCTTGAGCACCGACACGTCGTGGCTGACGATCTCACCGCGGACCTCGACCGTGACGCTGGCGGCGACCCCACCGGCGACCGCGGTGAACGCCCGGCCGAGCTTCTCCGCCAGCGGCAGCAGCGGCCGAACGTCCTCGGCGACCACACCGCCGGCCTGCACGTTCACCGCGTCCGGGACGAACTCGCCCTGCAACGCCAGCTTGACGCTCTTGGCGACGGCGAGACCGGCCTTGTCCTGCGCCTCGTGGGTGGAGGCGCCCAGGTGCGGGGTGGCCACCACGTTGTCGAAGGCGAACAGCGGCGACGAGGTGCACGGCTCCTTGCTGTACACGTCGACACCGGCGCCGGCGACCCGGCCCTCGGCGATCGCGTCCGCGAGCGCCTGCTCGTCGACCAGCCCACCACGGGCGGCGTTGACGATGCGAACGCCGGGCTTGACGATCGCCAGCTCCTTCTCACCGATCAGGCCCACCGTCTCCGGCGTCTTCGGCAGGTGGATGGAGATGAAGTCGCTCTCCCGTAGCAGCTCCTCCAGCCCCACCAGGCGGACGCCGAGCTGCGCCGCACGGGCCGGCTGGATGTACGGGTCGTACGCGATCAGCCGGGTGCCGAACGCGGCGATACGCTGCGCGAAGAGCACTCCGATGCGACCGAGGCCGACCACACCGACCGTCTTGCCCTGCACCTCGACGCCTGTGTACTTCGACCGCTTCCACTCCCCCGCCTTGAGCGCGGAACTGGCGCTCGCGGTGTTGCGGGCGACGGCGAGCAGCAGCGCGACGGCCTGCTCGGCGGCGGAGACGATGTTGGAGGTGGGCGCGTTGACGACCATGACGCCCCGCGCGGTGGCGGCCGGCACCTCGACGTTGTCCAGTCCGACGCCGGCCCGGGCGACCACCTTGAGTCGCGGCGCGGCGGCGACCGCCTCGGCGTCGATCTGGGTCGCGCTGCGCACGATGACGGCGTCGGCCTCGGAGAGCGCCGAGAGCAGGGCCGGACGGTCGGTGCCGTCGACGTGACGGACGTCGAAGTCGTGGGCGAGCACCTCGATGGCGGCGGGGGCGAGTTCTTCGGCGATCAGTACGACAGGATTCATCGGTCCTCGTAGAGGTCGTGTTTGCGATCGGCCCGGGCGGCCGGGCGCCGCACTGCGCCCTGCGCTGATCCGTGCCGTGGCCGTCAGGTGCCGGCTGCTGCACCTACAGGCGATCGTAGGGGCCACGCTGGTCGGCGTGTTCCGGTCTTCGGGGTGAGGGCCCTCACACGCCCGGTCGAGCGATGGACATCGGCCGTTCACCGCACCGACACGGTCGCTCCGACCTTGCTGAACCCCCCGGTGGCGTCGGTCACCCGCTCACCGCAGCGGAGCCCGTGGCGCACGAACACTGCCGCCCGACGCATCGACGGGCGGCAGCATGCCGGGCAGCCCCCGGGGCGGCGCTGGGGAGAGCGCCAGCCCAGGGGCTGTCGGTAGATCGTCGTCCGGCCGAGCCGGACGGTCAGGCGGTCTCGGTGATCGGGCGGTCCACCCAGCTCATCATGCCGCGCAGCTTCTTGCCGGTCTCCTCGATCGGGTGCGCCGCACCCTCGGCCTGCCACTTGGTGAAGTTGGGCCGGCCGGCCTCGTCCTCGGCGACCCACTCGCGGGCGAACTCGCCGGACTGGATCTCACCCAGGATCTTGCGCATCTCGTCCTTGACCCGGGAGTCGATGATGCGCGAGCCACGGGAGAGGTCGCCGTACTCGGCGGTGTCGGAGATGCTGTAGCGCATCTTCGCGATGCCGCCCTCGTACATCAGGTCGACGATCAGCTTCAGCTCGTGCAGGCACTCGAAGTAGGCGACCTCCGGGGCGTAGCCCGCCTCGGTGAGCACCTCGAAGCCGGTCTGCACCAGTGCCGAGGCGCCGCCGCAGAGCACCGCCTGCTCGCCGAAGAGGTCGGTCTCGGTCTCCTCGGTGAAGGTGGTCTTGATCGCGCCGGCCCGGGTGCCGCCGATCCCCTTGGCGTACGCGAGGGCGAGCGCGAGCGCGTTGCCGCTGGCGTCCTGCTCGACGGCGACGAGACAGGGCACGCCCTTGCCGTCGCTGTACTGGCGGCGGACCAGGTGGCCGGGGCCCTTGGGCGCGACCATCGCCACGTCCACCTCGGCCGGCGGCTTGATCAGGCCGTACCGGATGTTGAAGCCGTGGCCGAAGAAGATCGCCTTGCCCGGGGCGAGGTGCGGGGCGATCGACTCCGCGTAGATTCCGCGCTGGGCGGTGTCCGGTGCGAGCACCATGATCACATCGGCCTCGGCGGCGGCCTGCGCCGGCGTGAGCACCCGCAGGCCCTGCTCCTCAGCCTTGGGACGGCTCTTCGAGCCCTCCGGCAGACCGATCACCACGTCGACGCCGGAGTCACGCAGCGACAGCGCGTGGGCGTGGCCCTGGCTGCCGTAACCGATCACCGCGACCTTCTTGGCCTGGATCAGGCCGAGGTCGGCATCGTCGTCGTAGTACACCTCAACGCTCATGAGAACTTCCCTTTCGTACGACGGCCGGGGCGGCCCGTCGTGGTCTGTGCGGATGAATTCCGGGACGGCCGGCCGAGGGCCGGCCGGCGGCGGGTCAGGCGGCCCGCAGCGCGGGACCGGCGGTGATCGAACGCGAGCCGCGCCCGATGGCCACCAGCCCGGACTGGACCATTTCCTTGATGCCGAAGGCCTCGAGGTCGCGCAGCAGCGCGTCGAGTTTGTCCGGGGTGCCGGTGGCCTCGATGGTCA
Organism: Micromonospora sp. NPDC050784; assembly: GCF_044456765.1. Classification (NCBI taxonomy): domain Bacteria; kingdom Bacillati; phylum Actinomycetota; class Actinomycetes; order Micromonosporales; family Micromonosporaceae; genus Micromonospora; species Micromonospora sp. NPDC050784. The sequence continues at coordinate 122,315 of NZ_JBITGG010000004.1, forward strand.
GTGTGTCGGGTGCGACGTCGACCACCCGGGCGCGGAACAGGTTGACGGTCTCCAGCACCTGCGACCGCGCGGACCGGTCGGCGCGAACCTTCACCAGCAGCAGTTCCCGGGCGACCGAGACCTGCGGGTCCAGCTCAACGATCTTGAGCACGTTGACCAGCTTGTTCAGCTGCTTGGTGACCTGCTCCAGCGGGGACGACTCCGCGTTGACCACGATGGTGATCCGGGAGACGTCCGGGTTCTCGGTCTCGCCCACGGCGAGGCTGTCGATGTTGAACCCGCGCCGGGAGAACAGGCCGGAGACCCGGGCGAGCACGCCGGGCTTGTTCTCCACCAGCACGGACAGAGTGTGCATCGTCATTAAATGTCATCCTCGTCGAAGACCGGGCGGACGCCACGGGCGAACATGATCTCGTCGTTGCTGGTGCCGGCGGCGACCATCGGCCAGACCATCGCGTCCTTGCCGACCACGAAGTCGATCACCACGGGCGCGTCGTTGATCTCCATGGCGGCGGCGATGGTCTTGTCCACGTCATCCGCGCTCTCGCACCGCAGCCCGACGCAGCCCAGGGCCTCGGCGAGCTTGACGAAATCGGGGATGCGGTGCTTGTGGGTGCCGAGCTCGGTGTTGGAGTAGCGCTCGTTGTAGAAGAGCGTCTGCCACTGCCGGACCATACCGAGATTGCCGTTGTTGATGACGGCGATCTTGACGGGGATGCCCTCCAACGCGCAGGTGGCCAACTCCTGGTTGGTCATCTGGAAGCAGCCGTCCCCGTCCACCGCCCAGACCACCGTGTCCGGCTTGCCGACCTTGGCGCCCATCGCCGCCGGCACCGCGTAACCCATCGTGCCGAGGCCGCCGGAATTCAACCAGGTGTACGGCTTCTCGTAGGAGATGAACTGCGACGCCCACATCTGGTGCTGGCCCACCCCGGCCACGAAGATCGCGTCCGGGCCGACGATCTCGCCCAGCCGCTTGATCACGTACTGCGGGGACAGGGTCCCGTCGACCGGCTCGTCGTAGCCCAGCGGGTAACGGTTGCGCAGGTCGTCGAGCTGCGTCCACCAGTCACTGAGGTCGGCCGTGCGCCCCGTCGACCGCTCGGCGGTGACCGCTGTGATCAGCTCGTCGATGACGTGCTTGGCGTCGCCGACGATCGGCACGTCCACGTGCCGGTTCTTGCCGATCTCGGCGGGGTCGATGTCCGCGTGGACCACTGCCGCGTCCGGGGCGAACGAGTCCAGTTTGCCGGTGACCCGGTCGTCGAAGCGTGCGCCCAGGGCGACGATCAGGTCCGCCTTCTGCAGGCCGTAGACCGCGGCGACGGTGCCGTGCATGCCGGGCATCCCCAGGTGCTGCTGGTGCGAGTCGGGGAACGCCCCGAGCGCCATCAGCGTGGTGACGACCGGGATGCCGGTCAGCTCGGCCAGCCGGCGCAGCCCGTCGGTGGCACCGGCCTTGAGCACCCCGCCACCGACGTAGAGCACCGGCCGCCGGGCCGCGGCCATCAGCCGCGCCGCCTCCCGGATCTGCTTGCCGTGCGGATGCAGGGTGGGTCGGTAACCGGGCAGGTCCAGGGTGGGCGGCCAACTGAAGGTGGTCGGGGCCTGGAGCACGTCCTTGGGGATGTCGACAAGCACCGGGCCGGGTCGCCCGGTGCTGGCCAGGTGGAACGCCTCGGCCAGCACCCGGGGGATCTCCTCGGCGTTCTGCACGAGGAAGTTGTGCTTGGTGATCGGCAGGGTGATGCCCTGGATGTCGGCCTCCTGGAAGCCGTCGGTGCCGATCAACGGGCTGGCCACCTGCCCGGTGATCGCCACCATCGCCACCGAGTCCATGTACGCGTCGGCGATCGGGGTGACCAGGTTCGTCGCGCCCGGACCGGAGGTGGCGATGCAGACGCCGACCTTGCCGGTGGCCTGCGCGTAACCGGTCGCCGCGTGCCCCGCGCCCTGCTCGTGCCGAACCAGGATGTGCCGGACCGTCGAGTCGTAGAGCGGGTCGTACGCCGGCAGGATCGCGCCGCCCGGGATGCCGAAGACGACGTCGACCTCGAGCGCCTCAAGGGACCGCACGAGCGAGCCGGCACCGGAGATCGGGGTCGCGGCGGTGGGCCGTACCGCCGGGACGGCCGGGGTGGCCGTGCGCGTGGCGGCCTGGTCGACGTCGACGGTCGGGTCGGCGGCCGCGCGGGCCCGGCGGGCGGTGTGGGCGAGGGTCTCGGGCGTGGGTCTCGTCATGGCGGTTCTGGCCTTCGGCTGGAGTGGCTGGTGGCTAGTCAAGCGATGCGACGCGGGCGGGGCCCGCCTCGCCAGGTTCCGATGGCAATAAAAACGGCCCTCGTGCAGATGCACGGGGCCAGCGCACTCTCAATGAGGGAGAGTGCGCTCAGGTAAGTACTCGCAGCGACCGGTACGACGACATGCGGCTAAGCCTGACGCATCTCACGCGATGAGTCAACTGATCCCACATGTTGGTTAACGGAGGTCGGCGCGTCGGCCGACGACGCGCTATCGGCGGACGGGGTGAGCTGCCCGGACCCGCCCTGAGCGCGGCGCGGGGCGGGCACCGGAGCGGGACGCGCACCCGGGGACGTGGCCGCCTCCAGCATCGCCTCCAGGTGCTCGGCCGGCACCCCCCAGCCGAAGAGCGCGCCCTGGCCGAACCGGCAACCGGCGGCCACCACCGCGGCCAACTCGGTCGGGGTGGTCACCCCCTCGGCGATCACCTCCAGCCCCAACTGGTGGCCCAGTCGCATCACGATGTCGACCATCGGGGCGAACGCCGGGCCGTCCTGGTCGACCGGGCGGACCGGCTCGTGCTCGGCGACCAGACTGTGGTCGATCTTGAGGATGTCGATCGGCAGACGGCGCAACTGCCCCAGCGACGAGTAGCCGGCCCCGAAGTCGTCCAGCGCGATCCGGACACCTGTCAACCGCAGCGCGGTGAGCCGCCGGATCAGCTCGTCCAGGTCGGTGGCGACCGCGTGCTCGGTGACCTCCAGCACCAGCCGCTGCGGCGGCACGTGGTGGGCGCGCAGCGCCTCGGCGACCTGGACCACGTACTCCGGGGCGTGCAGCTCGCGCGGGGAGACGTTCACCGACACCCAGACGTCGTGCCCGTCCGCCAGCCACCGGGAGAGCTGGTAGCAGGCCTGGTGCAGCACCCAGGCGCCGAGCGGGGCGATCATGCCGCACTCCTCGGCGAGCGGGATGAACTCGTCCGGACGGACGTTGCCCAGCTCAGGATGGTGCCACCGGAGCAGCGCCTCGGCGCCGACCGGCCGCACCGACGGCAGCGACGCCACCGGCTGGAAGGCCAACCGCAGCTCGTCGCGGTCGATGGCCCCGCGCAGCTCGTGCTCCACAGTCGTCCGGCGGCGCAGCAGTTTGTCGTACGCGGCGTCGTACCGCTCGATCCGGTTCTTGCCGCGCTGCTTGGCGTAGCGCAGCGCCAGGTCGGCGTGGCGCAGCAGCAGCTCCACGTCCGGCTCGTTGGCCCAGTCGGCCACCCCGATGCTCACCGACAGAAAGACCGGCCCCTCCGGCTGGTCGTACGGCCGGTTGAGCACCCCGAGGAGCCGTTCGGCGACCCGGTCCGCCTCGACCGACCGGCCCTGCATGACTACGGCGAACTCGTCGCCACCCAGCCGGGCGGCCACATCGCCGGGGCGCAGGTTGCCGCGCAGCCGCCGGCCCACCTCGGCCAGCACGGCGTCGCCCACGTCGTGGCCCCGCATGTCGTTGACGTTCTTGAAGCCGTCCAGGTCGAGCCCGAGCAGCACACACGGGTTCCGGTCCGCGGCGTTCTGGTGCAGCGCGCGGAGCAGCCCGCGCCGGTTGGCCAGCGACGTCAGCGGATCGGTGTGCGCCAGCTCACGGAAGTGCGCCTCCCGTTCGGCCAGGCGGCCCGCGTACCCCCGGACGTCGCGCAGGGTCAGGTACTGCCGTGCCACCAGGGCGAAACCCTCCACGCTGCCGGCCACGATGCCCGCCGCGGTGAACCGGCCGTCCTGGGCGAGGTGGTACATCGCCGAGGCGGCCATCGCCAGCATCGGTGCGATGGCGTACTCGCCGTCGCGACCGATCAGGTCCAGGTCGACCTGCCCCGGCCGGTCGGCCCGGTGAACCGCGAGCGCGACGGTCAGCAGGCCGGCGGCGAGCACCGCCGCACCGGTCAGCGCCATGGTCGGCCCGGCCTGGCAGAGCCCGGCGCTGAGACCCAGCCCGCCGCAGCTCACCGCGCTGATGCCGGCGCCCAGGGCGGCGAGCCGCCAACGTGGCGTGGCGGCCCGAAAGACGACGATCACGGCGAGCCCGGCACCGAGCGCGGCGCTCACCGTGGCCACCAGGATCGCCGGGCAGGCCATCGGGGTCGCGGCACCGAGCAACCGGGTGGGCTCGGAGAAGAGCACCCAACCGACGAACCACAGCGCCGCCGCCATGACCAGCCCGTCCAGGGCGAGCCGGGCCGTTCCCGCCGCGGTGGCCGCCACCCCGGGCAGCCGGAGCAGACCAGCCGCGAAGGCCAGCCCGCTCACCGCCGTGCCGATCGCCACCACGGTCGCCCAACCGGTGCGCTGCCCCTGCTCGTGGGCCCAGTGGTCGTTCGCGCTGAGCGCGGCGAGCACCCCGGTCAGGAGGCTGAGCAGGGCACCACCGGCGGCCGCCGCGAGCAGCAGGTGCGCCGGTCGCCGCGGCCCCGTGCGCCGCCGGGCGACGACGGTCAGCAGCACGGCGGCCACCGCGGCGACGAGCCCGCTGAGCGCCGCGACAGCGACCATGCCCGGTGGAGAATGCACGCCTCCAAGAGTGCCGGATGGGCGCACGTTCTGGGGGGCTGAGTGTGCATCTGTTGGGACACGGCAGATACCCGGGTGGGCCGGCGTGCCGACGGTGTCATGCTGGTGTGTATGCCTGAGCTGCGGTCGAGGACCTCCACACACGGTCGGACGATGGCCGGCGCCCGGGCCCTCTGGCGGGCCACCGGGATGACCGACGACGATTTCGGCAAGCCGATCGTCGCCATCGCCAACAGTTTCACCCAGTTCGTGCCTGGTCACGTACACCTCAAGGACATGGGTGGCCTGGTCGCCGACGCGGTCGCCGAGGCCGGTGGGGTGGGCCGGGAGTTCAACACCATCGCTGTCGACGACGGCATCGCGATGGGCCACGGCGGCATGCTCTACTCGCTGCCCAGCCGTGAGCTGATCGCCGACGCGGTCGAGTACATGGTCAACGCGCACTGCGCGGATGCCCTGGTCTGCATCTCCAACTGCGACAAGATCACCCCCGGGATGCTGCTGGCCGCGTTGCGGCTCAACATCCCGACCGTCTTCGTCTCCGGCGGCCCGATGGAGGCCGGCAAGACGATGGCGATCGAGGGCGTCGTGCACAGCAAGATCGACCTGATCGACGCGATGATCGCCTCCTCCAACGAGGCGGTAACCGACGAGCAGCTCGGTGAGATCGAACGCTCCGCCTGCCCGACCTGCGGCTCCTGCTCCGGCATGTTCACCGCCAACTCGATGAACTGCCTCACCGAGGCGATCGGGCTCGCACTGCCCGGCAACGGTTCGACGCTGGCCACCCACGCCGCCCGCCGGTCGCTCTTCGTCGAGGCCGGCCGGACCGTCGTGGAGATCTCCAAGCGGTGGTACGACGGCGACGACGACTCGGTGCTGCCGCGTACGGTCGCCTCCAAGGCCGCCTTCGAGAACGCGGTCGCCCTGGACGTGGCGATGGGCGGCTCCACCAACACGGTGCTGCACCTGCTCGCCGCCGCCCGCGAGGCGGAGATGGACTTCGGCGTCAGCGACATCGACGCGATCTCCCGGCGGGTGCCGTGCCTGGCCAAGGTCGCGCCGAACTCGCCGAACTACCACATGGAGGACGTGCACCGGGCCGGTGGCATCCCCGCCATCCTCGGTGAACTGGACCGGGCCGGGCAGCTCAACCGGGACGTGCACGCCGTGCACTCCCCCTCGCTGGCGCAGTGGCTGACCGACTGGGACGTGCGCGGTGGCTCCCCCACCCCGACGGCTGTCGAGCTGTTCCACGCGGCTCCCGGCGGTGTGCGTACCGTCGAACCGTTCTCCACCACCAACCGGTGGTCGTCGCTGGACACCGACGCGGCCGGCGGCTGCATCCGGGACCGCGAGCACGCGTACTCCGCCGACGGTGGGCTGGCCATCCTGCACGGCAACCTGGCGCCCGAGGGCAGTGTGGTGAAGACCGCCGGCGTGCCGGACGACTGCCTGACCTTCCGGGGCCCGGCGAAGGTCTACGAATCGCAGGACGACGCGGTGACCGCGATCCTCGCCAAGCAGGTGGTCGCCGGGGACGTCGTGGTGATCCGGTACGAGGGGCCCAAGGGCGGCCCCGGCATGCAGGAGATGCTCTACCCCACCTCGTTCCTCAAGGGACGTGGGCTGGGCCGCTCCTGTGCGCTGCTCACCGACGGCCGTTTCTCCGGTGGCACCTCCGGGCTCTCCATCGGGCACGTCTCCCCCGAGGCGGCCTCCGGCGGGCTGATCGCCCTGGTCCGCGACGGCGACGAGGTCGTCATCGACATCCCGAACAGGTCGATCGAGCTGAACGTCCCCGCCGAGGAGCTGGAGGCGCGACGGGTGGCCGAGGAGAAGCGCGACAAGCCGTACACCCCGACCGACCGGCAGCGCCCGGTGTCTGCGGCGCTGCGTGCGTACGCCTCGATGGCCACCTCGGCCAGCGACGGCGCCTACCGCCGCGTCCCGGAGTAACCACCGGTCCTACCCCGCACCGCCGACATCCGCGATGTCGGGGTATCCCCTCGACCCGGGTACCCCGACATCAACGATCGCGTGTCGATCAGAGGTGGATCGGCGAAAACGCGGTGCCCCCGGATCGACCACGTGGGCTAGCGTGTCGTCGGTCTACTGGGGATCACCCCAGATTCCTACGGGGGAAGGCGTGTACGTGTCACTTTGGAAGAAACCCGCTCTGGTGACGATCTCGGCGCTCACCGCGTTCGCTGTCTCCGCCTGCGGCGTGACGTCCGGCGCGTCCGACGAGCCGACGCAGCCGAGCGTCCTGGAGCTGCTGGCCAGTGATCTCAAGGGGTCGCTGCTGAAGACGGCCGAGGCCACCAACAAGACCGACTCGGTGACCGTGACGATGACGGGCACGATGGGCGGCGAGAAGATCTCGATGCAGGGTTTCCTGGACCTGGGTGACCCGCTCAAGGCCGAAATGAAGATGACCAACAGCAAGGGCGCCACGACCGTCCGGATGATCGGTGCCGTGATCTTCACCGAGGTGCCAGCGGAGGCCCGCACGGCTACGGGCGGAAAGCGCTGGATGAAGATGGACCTGACTGGTCTGAGCGAGATGGCAGGCACGGGCTTCAGCAAGCAGTTCGAGGACGTGGACCCGGTCAAGCAGGTCAAGACGCTGCTCGCCATCGAGGGCACGACGGTGGTCGGCCAGGAGACGGTGAATGAGGTGCCGACGGTGCACTACACCGTCACCACTCCGGTGGCGACCTACCTCAAGCAGATCGACGCCATGCGCCGCGACGCCACCGAGCAGACGCTGGCCACGCAAGGCGTGAAGGAGCTCAAGCTCGACCTGTGGGTTGACGAACAGTACCGGCCGCGCCGGGCCGGCATGGTCATGGGCGAGATGGGCGACATGGTGATCGACTACACCGACTACGGCAAGGCCGTGACCGTCGAGACGCCGCCGCCGGCGGAGACCACCGACTTCGCCGAGATGCTCAAGGGTCTGAGCACCGACAGCTGATCAGAAGTGGAGTGCTGCCCGGCTGGCGAGGAGACACCTCCTGGCCGGGCAGTGCCGTCCCCGGGACCGAGCGGACAGCCCAAATCCCGAAAGCGAGTCTGATTCCGGGCAGATCTCCGCTCATCGTGCTACAGCGCACTTAGCCGGATTCGAACATCGGATCCTCGATCGCCTTCAGCAGCGGTCGGGATGCCACATGCGGCCGCCCGCCGACCACGAGCTGCGCCCGCCGCCGGCCGAGTCGGCCGCAGCGATAACAGGGGTACGCGACGGTGCCCGCGCCGCGACACTGCTCGCAGCTCCGGTACGCCTCCCGGCGCGGTCCAAGCGCGTCGGCATCGGCGAGGAACCAGTCGCCGTAGGTGGTGCAGCGGCACGGTTTTAGGCTGAAGGTCATCCCGTCGCAGTCCGGGCAGACGACGACGGGCGCGGTCACCGGCACCGCCGGGCCGCGCAGTCACCATCGTGTTCCACCCGCCGCACGCACCGCCGACCGCCATCGAGGGGCAGGTCGCAGAACACCCGATGGCGTACGCCCTGCGCGTCCTCGGCGGACACGGTGGTCTCACCGGCGTCCACTTCGGTGAGGAAGGCCAGGGAGCGGGCCAGGGTGCCGGCGAACTGCTGGGCGGCCGGCAGGTCGGCAGCGGTGAACGGCAGGTGCGCCACCCAACGGGCGCTCACCGGCGGGCCGCCAGATCCTCGCGGGCCCGCTGGGACTGCCAGCGCTTCAGCGCGTCCTTGATCCGCTCAGTTTCCCGCCGGTTGCTGCCCAACGCCGCGTACACCTCGGCGAGATCGTGGGCGACGCGGTCGAGGAACTCGGCGACCTCCACGGCGTCCACGCCACGCCGGCCACGCCGGGTGAACTGGCGCCCGCGGACCTGCCAGGGCTTCAGGGGTACGTAGTTGGCCGCCCGATAGGGCGCCGGCCGGGGTGGCTCGGCCCGGAGATGACGGAGAAACGCGCGCACGAAGCAGCACCACCCTTCCTCATATTTGATCGACGTTCACCGGCGCGGGAATTGCGCGTCCATCGCTGTTGTCGGACCAATCTTGTAAGGTCGGAAGCACCATCGCAATGAATGTCGACGCACACTGTTCCGCTATTTGTGCGCAACATTCCCCTGTTGCAGAACGGCTGTCGGGATGTTGCAAAACTCAACAGGAAGGAGAGCCGGGTGGCCGATGACGTGGGCTCGACGGTGCCCCGACGCCAGCTCGGCAGGGCGCTGCGTGACCTGCGCACCGAGGCGGGAGCGCCCCTGGACGCGGTCGCCGAAGCGCTGGAGTGCAGCCGCCAGAAGGTGTGGCGGATCGAGAGCGGGCTCGGCTCGGTGCGCGGCGTCGACGTCCGAGCGATGTGCGAGCTGTACGGGGCGACGGGCGAGCTGACCCGGGCGCTGACTTCCCTGGCCGGCGCGACGAAAGCGAAGGGCTGGTGGCACGCGTACGGCGACGCCGTCCCGGAATGGTTCGAGCTGTACGTCGGCCTCGAATCCGCCGCGTCGAAGCTCCGCTTCTACAAGAACAGCCTCGTGCCGGGCATTCTGCAAAGCCGGGACTACGCTCGGGGCATCTACCGCATTGACCAGCCCGACATGGGCGAGGACGACCGGGAACGGGCGGTCGAGTTGCGCCTGCAACGGCAGTCCCTGCTGACCCGCCGCCTGCCGCGAGCACCGCAGGTGCAGGTGGTGCTCTGCGAGTCCGTACTCCTCCGGCCGGTAGGCGGCCCCGAGACCATGGTGGATCAACTCCACAACCTGCTACGGCTGACCCGCCTACCGAACATCTCGATTCGCGTGTTACCCCTGATCGCGGGGCCCCACCACGGGACCGTTGCTGGCGAGTTCGTGCTCCTTGATTTTCCGCTCGGCAACCGAAGCACGCCTGAGCCGCCGTTGGTTTACAGCGAGGCGATCACGGGCGCTCTCTACCTCGACCGTCCGAACGAGTTCGCGACCTATGAGAAGGTCTGGTCGAGCCTGCTGTCGCTCGCTCTTGATGAGGGACAATCGTTCCAACTGATCAACAAGGTCATCGGGGAGGTTCACCATGGTTGACCTGACGGGCGCTTCCTGGCGCAAGAGCACCCGCAGCGCAGGCAACGGCGGGGAGTGTGTCGAGGTTGCCGACAACCTGCCCGGCATCGTCGCCGTCCGCGACAGCAAGGACCCGCACGGCCCGGCCCTCACCTTCTCCCCCACCGCCTGGGCGAGCTTCGTGCGTTCGGCCCGCATCTCCCGCTGAGGCTTGGTGGGTGTCTCGGGGTCTCCTGGACACCCACCCTCCTGGCATCAGGCGAGTTCCGTCTGGCGCGGGAGTCGGCGCGCCACCAACACACCGCACAGAAAGAGCAGCAGCAGTCAGCTACCGGACAGAACCGCCCAGAGGGCCGAACCGGCGATGCCCGCATCCCTGACCGGCAACTCGACTCGGCCGCGGCGGGTCCCACGACCACCGACCGGTCACGCCTTTGGGTCGTCGTGCCTTCGCCAATCGCCTACCAGCGCAGGCCCGAGTTCGATGCCTCCCACGGCAAGGATCGGCAGGCCGACGGTTGGCAGCCATCGGGAGGGATGACCCCTGGCGCGCCCTGCCTCTCAGGCCGTTCCGCGTGGTTTACTCGCAGGGAACGGCCGTAAGGCCAAGAAACAAGAGGGCACAGCCATGTTGTTGAGTTTCCGCTTCGCCAACCACCGGTCCTTCCGGGACGAGCAACAACTCAACCTCACGCCGGCCTACCGAGGTGGTGACCCAGGGCCGGCGGTCCGAGTGGTCGGCATCTTCGGCGCCAACGCCTCTGGTAAGTCCAACTGCCTGGACGCTCTGGCATTCATGCGCCGCTTCGTGATCTTCTCTGATCGGGATGTCGAGCCAGGGCTTGGCGTGGCTCGCGAGCCGTACCGGATGACCGTCGAATCGCTCGAAGCCCCGTCCCACTACGTCGTCGACCTCGACCTGAACGGGGTACGGCACACGTACGGGTTCGCCCTCGACAACGACGGCGTCGTCGAGGAGTGGCTCTACCACTATCCGCTGAAGAGAAAGCGGCGAGTCTTCGAGCGCAACGGCGACACCTTCGCCTGGGGCGAAGACTCGAACCAACGCCTACTGCTGGAGCGGATTGCTGAGGTCACCGCCCCCACCGCACTCTTCGTCAGCACCATCGCCCGCTTCGATCACCGGCAATCGGCACCAGACGAGCCGGGGAGCGAGCCACTGCGCGCTGTCTACCGGTGGTTCCAACGCATGTCTACGCGAAGCCAACCCCATGTTGGGGGAAGCTATCGATCCGGTTGGCCGCAGAGCGATGCCAGCCGGCGCACCCTGGTCGACTTGTTGCGGGCGGCCGACGTGGGGATCGTCGATGTGGTCGAGGTGACCAGCACGGTGACCGACGAGCAGCCCATGCTCTTCCGGCCCTCAGACTTGGGATTGGAACCTGCCAACGAACGAAGGATGCTCCGAAACGGACGCAATAGGGCGAGCCGGGAGCGGAAGCGGTTGAAGTTCGCCCACCAAGGGCCGGCGGGCGAGGTCCAATTCGAGTTGGCCGAAGAGTCGACAGGGACCCAACAGCTACTCGGGCTCGCAATCGAAGCCGCCGATGTCCTCAGCCAGGGCGGCACCATGTGCGTGGACGAGATAGACGCCAGCCTGCATCCACTGCTCACCGCGAAGCTCATCGGCCTGTTCCAGTCCACCGCGTCGAACCCCCGGCACAGTCAGCTCATCTTCACCAGTCACGACGCAGCTCTGCTTGGCACCATCGACACCGAAGAGATCCTGCACCGTGACGAGATCTGGTTCGTGGAGAAGGACGCCGGTGGAGCATCCACCCTGTACCCGCTGACAGACTTCAAACCGCGCAAGGAGGGCGAGAACCGCCAACGGCGATACCTCAATGGCAACTACGGCGCGGTTCCGGACCTTTCGACGTATCTGTTCGAGCAGGCACTCGCGGCACGAGGACCGGTGGATGGCGAAGCGACAGACTGACCAGCAGCAGCGCAAGGGCCGGGCAGGGATCGGCACGACCCGCGAGACCGACCTTCGTCGCAAGGTCTCCACCAGGGAGCAGCGGAAAACCATCCTCGCAGTGACGAACGGTGAAGCGACTGAACGGGTTTACCTCGAAGGACTCCGGCGTGAGCCGTGGCTTGAGCACCGCCTCGTCGTGGCGGTGGAGAAGGGCTCGCCCATCGACGCAGTGCGAGGCGCTGCTCGACGGCGTGACGACAACGACTTCGACCAGGCGTACGTCGTCTGCGACGTCGACCACTACCCACCCGAGATCTCAGAGCGAGAAGCGCGACAGCATGCCGTGACGCTTCTCTGGTCGAAACCCTGCTTCGAGGTCTGGCTCATCCTGCACTTGGACTTGTGCACCCGTTACCTGGACGACGCCAAGAGAGCGGAGGCATTGCTCCGCAAGTACCTGCCTCACTGGGACAAGACCAGGCTTGACTTCAACGACTTCCGCAACGGCATCGAGGCGGCCATCGAACGGGCACAGACGCTGCCCCCACCGCCTGCCGCAAACCCGTCAACCGCGGTTTGGCGGTTGGCGCTGGCGCTTCGCTGATGGTGGCAGCGCTCGGAGCGCTCGACCTCAAGCGATCGCTACGACGTGGCCGATCACCAGGAAAGGGGCGCCTGTGATGCCGACGATCCTGGCCGGGCGGCAACCCGTTCGATCAGCAGCGCCTGGGGGCCGGCGGGAGCACCGCTGGCAGAGGGGGGCCCCTCCGGACGACAGGCGGCATCAGCGATCTCGGCGCCGAGCAGCGCGCGAGGTCTGCAGGGTCTCACCACCGCCAGCTGATCAGTTGCGCGTTCGGCTGGGCTGGGCGTCACGCCGGGCCCGTCCGTTTCGTTCCCGTGCTGCCGGTCCGCCCGGGCTCGCAGTGATCACCGCGAGATCCGTGCGGTCAGGATGGTGCCCATGGTCCGCTGACGAACTGCCCGTCGCCGACGAACGGGCTGACGTTCGGCACGCACCCGCCCAGGCCCATCGTCTGGGTCATCATGACCGGGGCCGGCTTGCCGCGTCCACCGCACTTCATGTGGGCGAAGCCGAGGAAGTGACCGAACTCGTGATTGATCACGCCGGCGTGGTAGTCGTCGATGCTGACCGGGTATCCCGGTGACCCCTGAAGCCAACGCCGCAGGTTGATCATGATGGTCTTGCCGTACTTGCAGGAGTAGACGCCCTCGGTGTCGACACCGCTCGCGCCGCAGAGTCTGTCCACTGTCCTGGGTGTCGCGAGCCGCACGTCGACGTCGACAGTCGAGGTGCCGACCCGCTGGAAGGACCAGGACGCCCGGGTCAGGTTCACCGCCGCGTTGCTGACCGGGTGCTGTGCCGACGTGGCCCACCCGTTCGGTGCGGCCAACACCTGCTCGATGCTCGCGGCGAACCGGTCCGGCTTCCAGGCGGGGACGTCACCCCAGGCGATGCCCTTCTCCACCGAGACGCTGTAGCGCACCCGCTTCTTGCCCTTGCCGATCACGCGACCGGTGCCGGTGGCGGTGGTGAAGGTGCCTGCGGCCCTGGTGGGGATCTGCTTGTCGGTCGGGATCTTCGGCCGCGGGCTGGAGGCTGGAGTGTCGCTGGGGCTCGGGGCCGAGTTCTGCGCGGTCGGGCCGGAGCGTGGGACCTCGGCCGGCCCGGACGCCGGTGTGGAGAGGCCACAGGCGGCGGTCGCCAGCACCACTGCCAACGAGATCGGCACGAGCAGCCGTCCGTTGATCCGCACGTCGAAACCTCCAGGAGCAATCACGGGTGAGTGAGGAACACCGGAAGGCTACGTGACTGACTGTAAGGAAAGCCTCAGCATGATTCGCAGTGACACCTGGCCGTATGCGCACAGAACAGCCACGTCATCCTCGGCCATGCACACGGCATAACTACACACCGTAAATCATGACTTACCCACACACACCGAACCGCCGAGATTCCACCGTGTGCATTCGGTAGCTACCGTAGGTCGAGACCTGCTGGACGTTGACGGGAGTGTCGCTGTGCTTGAGGGCTGGATCCTGTCGGCGGTAGCAGCAGGCGGGTCGGCGCTGGCTGGCGCGGTTGCCACCGACGCATGGCAGTCAGCGCGGACAGGGGTGGCCGGGTTGTTCGGCCGCGCGGGGCAGCGACGGGCCGAGTTGGCGGAGGTCTGGGCGGATCAGACGGCCGCGGAGATCGCCTCGGCACCGGCCGGGCAGCAGGTTGCGGTTCGGCAGCGGCTGGCGCTTGTGTGGCAACAACGGCTGGCTGATCTCGTGGAGGAGCATCCGGAGCTCGGTGACGAGTTGCGAATCTGGGCGGCAGACCTTCGCCGGCGGTTGCCCGCGTTGCAAAGCGACTGGGTGAACACCTTCATCGCCAGCGACAACGCGACGCAGTACAACGCACCGGGCGGCTCGATCACGGTTACCAATCGTCTGGAGGAGCGACCCGCATCGTGAGCGAGACCGCCGAGCGGGCTGGGGGTGATCGGTTCGAGTCACGTGGCCACGCGCACCAGTTCAACGCACCAGACGGGACGATCAACGTCTACCACGATGACCGTGGGTCCCGTCTGGTGCGCCGTCCGTGGATGGCGCCGCCACTGGTGGCGGGCATGGTTGCCCGGCCCGAGCTGGCCGAGCCGCTGCTGGAGTTGGTAACCGGGGACGTGGACCACCCGATAGCGGTGACCGGAGTCCACGGCACGGGCGGGTTCGGGAAGACGACTCTGGCTGCCTGGTTGTGCCATCAGCGGCGGGTACGGGACCGGTTCCGGGGTGGCCTGCTCTGGGTCACCGTCGGCGAACAGTCGATTGGCGCCGAGTTGGCCGGCCGGGTCAACAACCTGATCGAACATCTCACCGGCTCGCGGAGCGGGTTTACCGACCCGGTAGAGGCGGGGCATCGGCTGGGTGCGTTGCTGGACAGCCAGCCGGATGAGGTTCTGCTGGTTGTCGACGATGTATGGAGGGCCGACCAGTTGGACCCGTTCCGCCAGGGTGGGACGCGGTGCCGCAGGCTGGTCACGACTCGCCAGCGCGGACTAGTGCCGGCCCGGTCCAGCGTCTGGGTCGACCAAATGTCCACGGTGCAGGCGGAAGCGCTGCTAACCCGCGACCTTCGCGATCCACCGCCCGATCTCGTCGCCCGAGTCCTGTCGGCGACCGGTCGCTGGCCGGTGTTGCTCGGCATCGCCAATCGGACCGTGGTCCGCCATGTCGAGGACTACGGCGCCACCGTGGCCTGGGCGCTACGGGACATCGCGGATCGGCTCGTCGAGGAAGGCCCGGCTGGCTTCGACTTCGACGACGTTGCCCGCAGCGGCCGCGCGGTGGAGACAACCGTGCGTGCCGGCTTGGACCTCCTCGATCCGACTATCAGCGACCGATTCATCGAGCTAGCGATCTTTGGCGAGGACGTCGACATACCACTGTCGGTGCTCAACCTCCTGTGGGCCAAGACCGGCGGCCTGACAGCGCGTGGCACTCGGCGAGTCTGCGCGATCCTGGCCGGAATGTCGCTGCTGCTGCAGTACCAGGCCGAAGAGGGCACCATCCGGCTGCACGACATCATCCGGTCCTACCTGCTGCGAAACGCCACAGACGCGGGCCAACGGAAGCGGCTGCACAATCTGCTCGTTGCGGCAGCGGCGCCGCTGGCCGCGCCGGCAACCGACACCGCCACGGCCTGGTGGACGCTGTCGGCCACGGAGGACTACCTCGTGACGCACCTGGCCGAACACCTCCATGCCGCCGGCCGCCACGACGAACTCGCCGCCACCGTCACCGACCTGCGGTGGGTCATCACTCGCCTGCAACGCCACGGCCCCGCCAGCGTCGAGACCGACCTTTCCCGCGTCGACACCACCACAGCGGACGTACTACGCAGAGCCATCAGGCAAAACAATCACCTGTTGGCCCCCACCGACCCACCCGAGGCCCTCGGCAACGTGTTGGTCGGCCGGCTCGACAGCGAAGCGCACCTCGCGACGCTACTGGCCACCTACGTGCCAACCCTTCCGCATCCGCGGCTTGCCAACCGGTGGCCGCCGCCCGACCTCCCCCACCCCGCCCTCCAACGCACCCTGACCGGCCACCTCAGCGGGGTGGTCGCATTGGCGGCGGCACCGGACGGAGGCTGGCTCGCCAGCGCCGGAAACGACAGGACAGTACGCATCTGGAACCCCACCACCGGCACCCTCCAACACACCCTCACCGACCACATCGGCTGGGTGCGGGCACTGGTGGCAGCAGGCGACGGATCCTGGCTCGCCAGCGCCGGACACGACGGAACCGTACGCATCTGGAACCCCACCACCGGCAACCTCCAACACACCCTCACCGACCACATCGGCTGGGTGCGGGCACTGGTGGCAGCAGGCGACGGATCCTGGCTCGCCAGCGCCGGACACGACGGAACCGTACGCATCTGGAACCCCACCACCGGCAGCCTCCAACACACCCTCACCGGCCACACCGCAGACGTCTTGACGTTGGTGGCAGCACGCGACGGATCCTGG